>JAICQC010000068.1 GCA_025938055.1 Anaerolineales bacterium
GAGCGCCTGTTCCACCTCCAGCGGCAGGCGGCGCTCGTTGCGCGTGATCAGTTGAATGACCGTATCGTTCCGGTTCTCCCACTCAAAGATGTGTTCACGCAGCGTGGTAACGAGACCCTTTTCCTGGAGCCCGAACGGGTAGATCTCCTGAACGAGGAAAGTCAATTCCTGAATCACATCGGTCACCAAATTTTCTGCTTCGTTCAGGTGCATCGTCACACCATTTCCATGCCCATTCAGGATGCCGCGTGCTGTGCCAAGCTGCGCAAGCGCGGCGAAGGCTTTTTGCTTGGCGCTATCGTGCAGGTCGCGCGCCAGGCGGTTGCGTTCCTCCATCACAGCCAGGTCCTTGGTCTGCTCGAAGAGCTCCATATTCGCGATCGAGATCGAAGCGCGGTGGGTGAGAGCGGAAAACAAGCGCGTGGTATCGTCGCCGATCAGGTTGGGCGTCGTGAAGCCAACGTTGAAGACGCCGACCACTTTTTGGTCCACGATGATGGGCAGATGCACGAATGAGCGGATGCCCTCTGCCTGGATGGCGGCGCGCACATCCGGGCGGAAACGTTCCGGTTCGATCTGCCGCATGATGGCAGGCTTGCCTGTTTCCAACACTTCGCCCACGACCCCCTCACCCTTTGCAAATTCCATGACCTTGAGCGTCCCGGGTGAAAAACCATGACTGACGCGCGGTACCACCTTTGTCTTTTTCTCGTCCCAGGCGAAGACCATGCTGCGGTCCGCATTAAGCATATCCACCGCCACATCCACCAGCGTCTGGAATACCTGGTTCAGGCTTACGTTGCGAAGGATTCTTTCATCCGCCTCGTAGAGCGCCTGGATCTCAAGGTTGCGCTTTTCCAGCGCGCTGGTCCTCTCCCGGACGACACGTTCCAACTGGCGGTTGCGTTCCTGCATGGCGCGGGTGCGCAGACGGACGCCACCAGCAACCGCCGCAACGGCGACCAGTACCAGCAAGGAGCGGAACCATACTGTCTGCCAGAACGGAGGGATGACGGTGATGTCGATGCGAACCGGCGACTCATTCCAGATGCCGTCACTGTTCGATGCCTTCAACAGCAGCGTATATTTGCCGCCTGGCAGGTTGGTGTAACGCCCGTCACGTTTTGTCCCGATCTGATGCCAGTTTGAGTCAAACCCTTCGAGCATGTAGGCGTATTGGTTTTTGTTCGGCTGGTTGTAACTCAGCGCGGCAAACTCAAATTCCAGTGAGTTCTGGGGCCATTTCAGCGTTACGTCCTGTGTGGTCTCCACACTGGAATCGGTTGTGATGGGATTGTCACCCTGTGTCAGCGAGGTAAGAGCGATCTGTGGCAGATATGGGCTATCATCCACACGTGAAGGGTGGAAGATGGTTAGACCGTGGATCCCGCCAAAATAAAGCTCCCCGTACTTCCCTTTGGCGAAGGCGCCCGAATTAAATTCATTGCTCTGCAGCCCGTCACCCTCATCGAAGTTCCGGAAAGTTCTCGTCTCAGGGTCAAAACGCGAGATCCCAAAGTTCGTGCTCACCCAGAGCTGGCCCTGTGCATCTTCCAGAATGCCATACACAACACCGTTTGGAAGGCCATCCTTCTCGAGAAAATACGTGAATGAATCCGTGGTGGGGTTATAGAGATTTAACCCGCCTCCGGCAGTGCCGATCCACAGGCGGTTCTGGCTATCCTCATGGATGGCGAGGATCGAGTCGTTGCTGATCGTCGTTTTATTCTCCGGATCGAAGCGGTATTGCGTGAACGTCTCGGTTTCCGGATCGAACCTGTTCAATCCGCTGTCGAATGTGCCGATCCAGAGATAGCCGTTATGGTCTTCCACGATGATATTGATCGAGGTGCCGCTGAGACTATTCTCATCGTCCACACGCGGAGTGTAGTGTTTAAATTTCCCGGAGACGCGGTCCAGCCTGTCCAGTCCGCCCGCTGTTCCGACCCAGACGTTGTTCTTGCTGTCTACGTAGACCTCATAGACATAGTTCGCGCTCAGGCTGTCCGGGTTTTCTGCATCCCGCTTGTAGTGACTGAACTGGTGGGAATTGCGTTCGAAGCGATCGAGCCCCTCCGGCGTCCCGATCCATAGCATGCCATCCTGGTCTTCATGGATGGCATTCACGGTGTTTGCGCTTAAGGAGTTGCGTTTGTCGGGGTCATGTAGATAGTGCATGGCCTGGCTGGTAGGCCATGTGAAGCGGTTCAGACCTGCACCTTCCGTCCCGATCCATGTATAGCCCTGCGAGTCCACATAGATGGAAAAGATGAGGTTTCCGCTGATGGTGTTTGGGTTTTCCGGGTCGTGGCGGTAATAAGCAAATCGGTCGCGCTGGCGGTCATATTTATTGACCCCGCCGGCAGATGTGCCAAACCATAACACGCCGCCGCGGTCTTCATAGATGGACATAATGTGATTGGTGCTCAAACTCTTGGAAAAGGTTGGGTCATTGCGGTAATGGATGAAACGCGTGCCGATCGAGTTCAGGCGGTCCAGTCCGTTCGCCGTCCCGACCCACAGATTGCCCGTGCTGTCCACGTGCAGGGCGGTGATCGTACTATCTGCAATGCTTTGCTTATCGATCTCCGAGTGCATGTAGCGCTCAAATCTGCCAGAATCCGGCATGAAGCGATTCAAACCCCCCCGCGTGCCGATCCAAAGCACTGAACTCCTGCTTTCGGCGATGGCTGTCACATGGTCATTGCTGATAGAGTTCTCGTTTTCCGGGTTGTGCTGATATGGGATGAATGTTTTGCTCTGCGGGTCGAAGCGATTTAACCCACCGGCAGTCGTTCCGACCCAGAAACGTCCGCGGCTATCTTCATAAATGGCTGTGATCGTCTTCCCGGTGATGCTTTCGGGCCGAAACGGGTCGTAGTTATAGTGAGTAAATGTATTGGTGTTGCGGTTGAACAGGTCGAGTCCGTTGGGCGTACCGATCCACAGATTACCTTTTTTATCAAGGTACAGAACGTTGACGCGATCACTGCCAATGCTCGCAGGATTCGAGTCATCGTGTCGGAAATGAACGAATTGTTCGGTACGCGGGTCGTAGCGGTTCAACCCACCCAGGCGGGTGGCGATCCAAAGGTACCCATCCTTGTCCTCCACGATGGAATTAATCCATCGGTCGCTCAGGCTGTAAGGAGAATCGGGATCGGGCTTATAGGTTTTGAAGGCATAACCATCATAACGGTTGAGACCATCCTGCGTGCCGAACCAGAGGAAGCCGCGGCTGTCCTGAAAAATAATGTGCACGGAGCTCTGCGACAATCCCTGCTCGATGCTGATGTGGTCGAAGCGCAGGACGCAGTTACAGATCTGCGGAAGGGATGCAGCCGATACGTGTTCCGGGATGGGGGGAGGGCTGGTGGGCGCGGCAGAAGGCTCAGGCGTGGCGAGAATCGAAGGGAGGCTTACGCTCCCGCAGGATGCTGAAGTGAAGGTCAGAAGGAGCCCGAAAAGGAGGGATAACGTGCGTTTCATCTTTCTATTTCCCTCTAAAGTATAGTCCATAAACCCTTCATTTCCTTTACCTTTAACACCCCTCTGAGGAGGGGTTTTTATCCACCCTCCATCATCATCAGATGAGTGCCCGGGCAATGCCTGGAGAGGGACTATAGTCCATCGAATCGCAGGGGCTGAAACACCTTTGCAGGCGGATGCTCGATTCATTCTCCAAACGTATGATGGGGTCAGATTAGCCAGCCCCCTGCCTGCGGCAGGACTGACGCAATCTGCTTTGCTTTCACAATTCTCCTCATAAGAAAGCAATTCGTTGAAGGAGAGGCGGGCGCCGGGTCTACGCAGCCTGGTTTCCGCCTCCCTCCGTGTACCCCTAAAGGAGGTGGTTTGTATTTTTGATGATCGATTGATTGAGCATCCATTACGAACAATTCCATTTTCAAGGAGAAGAAGAGAATGAAAAGTAAACAACTGTATTATGTGCTCAGCTTTTTGGTAATGATCAGCATGGTGCTGGCAGCCTGTGCGCCGCAAGTGGCTGCGACGGAACCACCCGGTGCACAGACCGAAGAACCCGCCATGACTGAGGAACCCACGGAAGCGGCGACCGAAGAACCAACAGCCGAGCCAACCGCAGAGCCCACCTCACGCCGCGGCGGCTGGCTGGATGAGATCAACGTCTCGGTTGTTGCCGCCGATTCAGCCATTTCACAACTTCAGGCTGGGGCGATCGATTTCTATTCGTTTAACCTGGCTTCAGATGCCTTCCCTGCCATTCGTGATGCAGGTCTCTCGTACACGCAGGCATTTGGTGGTTATTATGGTATCAGCTTTAACCCGGCTGTATTCACGGATACGACCCAGCTCAATCCGTTCTCGAACCGCAAGATCCGCGAGGCGACGAACTGGTTGATCGACCGTGAGTATATCAACCAGGAAATCTATGCCGGTGGTTCCCTGACCAAACTTCTTCCGATCACCACCCAATTGGTGGAATACACCAACCTGATCGATACCGCCCGCGCACTGGAAGCCAAATATGTCTATGATTTTGACAGGGCAAAGGAAATCATCGACGCTGAAATGGCTGCCATGGGCGCCGAACTCGTGGACGACAAGTGGACCTTTAGTGGCCAGCCGATCACGTTGATCTTTCTGATCCGCTCCGATGGTGACGGCACGCGTCAGCCCATGGGTGATTACATTTCCAACCAGTTGGAAAGCGTTGGCTTTACCGTCGATCGCCAGTATAAGACTTCCTCAGAAGCCTTCCCGATCTGGCAGGGGACAACCGCCGCGGACGGGCTGTGGCATATGTATACCGCCGGTTATATTCCCTCCGGTTTGAGCTCACTGCGCGACGAGAGTGGCAATATTCAGCAGAGCTATTTGAATACGAGCATCCAGGCAAGTGAACCCTTCATCTCCAATGTCTCAGACCCCGAGTTCCAGCAGCTTGGCGATGACCTGGCGCAAGGCAACTACTCCTCCAAGGAAGAGCGCGATGAAATGATGGCTCGTGCACTCGAACTCTCCATGGAAGATTCGCTTTTTGTGTGGACGATCGATCAGCGGGTATACGCTCCCTATAATGATAATGTCCAGGTTACGTATGACCTTGCCACAGGTCCAGAATCCACAAACGTAGGTCCGTACAACCTCCGCTTTGTTGACCAGGAGGGTGGCACGATGCGAATCGGCACGAACGACCTGTTCACACAGCCGTGGAATACTGTCGGCGGCAGCAACTGGGTTTGGGATGCGTTTATTATGCGCGCCACCACGATGGGTACATCCAATATCGGCGGCGGCGCCGGGCTGATGGCTGACCCCTATACCGGGCTGGCATATCCACAGCGCATTGAGAGCGCAGAATTGACATATAAGGAAGGCTTGCCGATCACCCAGAACCTGGACTGGCTCACTGTAAATTCAGTGCCTCAGGTGGATGTTCCCGAAGATGCCTGGGTGGATTGGGACGCAACCGAGCAAAGGTTTATCACTGCTGCTGAGAAGTTCCCGGAGGGGCTGACTGCCAATGTTAAGAGCGTCGTGGTCTATCCCGCCGATCTGTTCGAGACGGTCACATGGCACGATGGCAGTCCCATCTCTGTAGGTGACTTCGTGATGTCCATGATCCAGGGCTTTGACCCGGGCAAAGAGGACAGCCCACTTTATGATGCATCCCTGGCATTGAGTGTCAACGCCGCACTGGAGGCTTTCAAGGGCTACCGTATCACCTCCACCGACCCGTTGACGATTGAAGCGTATACCGATTCCTATGTAACAGACGCGGAATTGAACATCACGCCTCTGTGGCCGCAATCGCCATTTGGTCTTTCGGGTGAGAACGGCTGGCCCATCCTGGCGATCTCCAATCTGGCAGAGATCGGTGGCGAACTTGCCTATACCCAGACCAAAGCTGATGATGCGCAGATCGAAAACACCAGTTGGGTTGGCGGTCCCAGCCTCGAGATCCTTGCCGGTTATCTGGACCAGGCTGCAAGTGAAGGCTACATCCCATTTGAGCCGACCCTGAGTGAATACATTACGCCGGAAGAAGTGGAAATGCGCTATACCAACCTGAAAAACTGGTATGAAGAACATGGTCACTTCTGGGTCGGGACGGGTCCGTACTATCTGGATCAGGTCTTTACCACAGAAAAATCCCTGGTCTTGAAGAACAATACTGAGTTCGTTGACCTTGCGGATCGCTGGGATCTCTTCAGCGAACCTCAGCTTGCAACCGCCGTTCTCGATGGACCGGGACAGGTCAAGGTTGGCGAGGAAGCTGTCTTCGATGCCACGATCAATTTCAAGGATCAGCCGTATCCACAGTCTGATATTCAGAGCGTGAAGTACATTCTGTACGATGCAACCGGCACGGTAGTAACCGTGGGCGAAGCCGAAGCCGTTGGCGAGGGTCAATATCAGGTAACTCTCAGCCCGGATGCAACCTCTGAACTACCGACAGGTTCGGCAAGACTTGAAATCGCTGTCGTGCCCATTCCTGTGGCAATCCCTGCCTTTACCTCTCTTGATTTCGTATCCGTACCATAGGTAGTGTAGCGAATTTCGACTAAGTGAGCGTCCCGCAGGCTTATCCTGAGCAAAAAGCAGGATCCATTGCCTGCGGGACGTTCTACCAATCAGGATTGTGAGGAAGCCATGGCAGTAGTTACCCAGACGCCGTCAGAAAATGCAGTGGTGAAGAGGGCAAAGCACGAGGGCACGCTGGTGCGCGTTTCGAGATATATCCTTGTGCGGTTATTAACGTTGCTCGCGACCGTTGTGGTCGGTGTTTATTTGACGATTATGATTGCCAACATGGGTGGGTATGTGGACACGATCATGCGGGGTGAGATCCGTGAGCGCGTCACGCAAGCGATCGCCTCAAGCCCTGCCATGCGCCAAATGGACCCGGATGTCCGTACCAAATTGATCCAGGACACCATTGCGTCAGAGGAAGAACGCTTGGGGCTGAATGTGCCCCTTGCCATACGCAATTTCCGTTATCTTACCAATGCGCTCACGCTGCAACTGGGCCGCGCCATGAACATGACGAGCGATGCCGGCTCGAAGCAGGTGCGCCTCATTATTTTGGAACGTTTGCCTCCCACCCTGCTCTTGATGGGCATCTCTCAACTGTTCCTTTTCTTCTCCAGTATCCTGCTTGCCCTGAACCTTTCGCGCCGTTACGGTAATTTTTGGGATCGGGTTGTTGTCGCACTTTCGCCCACTTCGGCGGTGCCCCCATGGTTCTACGGTATTTTTCTGATTCTGATATTTGCAGCCTTGTTAAAGGTACTCCCATTCGGGGGCATGGTGGATACACCGCCTCCCTCAAACCCGATCGATTATTCTCTTAGCCTGATGAAGCACTTGATACTGCCAGCCTCCTCACTCGTGCTCAGTTCCTTCTTCCTCAGCATTTACAACTATCGCACATTCTTCCTGATCTATTCCAGCGAAGATTACGTGGAAATGGCAAAAGCCAAGGGCTTGCCCATCCGGGACGTGGAGCGGCGCTATATCCTCCGTCCAACCCTGCCCAACATTATTACTAATTTTGCGCTCCTCATCATCACCTTGTGGACAGGCGCAACTATTACCGAGACTGTCTTTCTCTGGCCCGGCCTGGGTCGCACGCTCTATCAGGCGATCGGCTTATATGATATACCCATTATTGTAGGCTCAACGATTATCTATGCCTATCTGCTGGCGCTCACAGTATTTTTGCTGGATTTTATCTACGCCCTGGTCGACCCCAGAGTAAAGATCGGAAGCCGGTAAGCCATGAACACGCTGAAGACTTCCCTCCGGAATCTCCTGTATTACCCTTCTGCCATCATAGGGATGCTGGTCGTCTTCCTCTTGATCTTTACAGCTGTATATGCGATGTTCAAGATCCCGTATAACGAGGCAATCCGTTTGTGGCGCGGTGGTGAGGAGGTCTGGTATCAGAATCCAAAATTCGCCCCGCCAGCCTGGATCAATTTCTTTTCGAGCAAAAAGTATGCTGAATCGTTTGCCGTCAGCACCGCGAACGGTACATTGCCGAAAGAAATGACACCGGGCGCGGAAGGCACTGCCACGATCGACGCCTCGTATACATTTGACTTTGTTTCTGATTACTACCCTCAGGACCTTCTCCTTTATTTCACATCGAGTTACGAGGAGAAACAGCCATTTATTTCAGCCGAATGGCTGACCCCTGATGGAAGAACGATCAGGATCACCAACCTGGCATTGAATAAAAAATTTACCTATCGTTTCTCACAGGATGAAAAGTTAAAGACCAAGCTGAGGACACAGGATGTGCTCTCGCATATTTTTTCGGACCCGGAAACAGGAGAATTATTAAAGGGACAGTATCAACTGTCACTCATCGGTACGACCTTTGAACCCGATTCAGATATTAATGTGGAATTCGTTTTTCATGGGCAGGTTTTCGGGCTGGCAGGGACAGATCATGCCCGCCGCGACCTGGTCGTGCCGCTCCTGTGGGGCGCTCCCGTTGCTCTGGCATTCGGCTTGATCGCCTCACTTGGCACCGCCATGCTGACGATGATTATTTCCGCGTTGGGCTCGTGGTATGGCAGCTGGGTGGATGAGCTGATCCAGCGCATCACTGAGGTCAACCTGGTCCTGCCATTCCTGTCCATCCTGATCATGGTAGGGACGTTTTACTCGCGCAGCATCTGGGTGATTCTGGGCGCGACGATTCTATTGAGCATCTTCACCGGCTCCATCAAGGGATACCGTTCGATCTTCGTGCAACTAAAAGAGTCGATGTATATCGAGGCGGCGCGTGCCTATGGCGCCAGCAGCCCCCGTATCGTCTTCCTGTATTTGATCCCGCGCATGATTCCGCTGTTGATCCCGGGTCTGGTTTTATCTGTTCCAGCCTTTGTGTTTCTCGAGGCCGGGCTGGCGGTGCTCGGGTTGGGCGACCCCGTCCTGCCGACCTGGGGCAAGATGATCGATGATGCCAACCGCAATGGCGCGTTATACCGCGGCTATTACTACTGGATCCTGGAGCCCACAACCCTGCTCATGGCTACAGGCTTGGGCTTTGCCATGCTCGGGTTTGCACTCGACCGTGTCTTCAATCCAAAACTGAGGGATGTATGAACACCATCGCGAACACAACGCCCGCTTCGCAAAAACTTCTTAAGATCGAGGATCTGGTGCTCCACTTTAAAACCCGGGGCGGCACCGTGCAAGCCGTGGACGGCGTCGATTTTGAACTGGATACCAACCGTGCTGTGGTGATTCTCGGAGAGTCGGGCTGTGGAAAAAGCTCACTTGCCAAAGCCATCCTGCGTCTGCTGCCGCGCAACGTTGAAAAATACAGCGGCGAGGTCTATCTGCAGGGCACCGATGTGATGAAATTCGACGAGGAGCAGTTCCGCCAGAATGTGCGCTGGGCGGAGATCTCCCTTGTGCCGCAGGCGGCGATGAATGCGCTCAACCCTGTGATCAAAGTCGGTGATCAGGTGGCTGAGCCTGCCATGGTCCATCTGGGGATCAAAAAGGATGAAGCACTCGGACTGGCAAAGCGGATGTTCCAGCACGTGGGCGTGCCTGAAGATTTTTTGAATCGTTATCCTTTTGAATTGAGCGGCGGGATGCGCCAACGCGTGGCGCTGGCAATGGCGCTCGTCACAAGCCCGAGCCTGATCGTCCTCGATGAGCCAACCTCCGCCCTCGACCTGCTCACGCAAGCCAACATCATGAACGTGCTCAAGCGCATCAAGCAGGAACTGGGAACCTCGTTCATCCTCATCACGCACGACATCGCCACCTCCAGCGAACTTGCGGATGAAGTTGCCATCATGTATGCCGGTCAGATCGTGGAAGTGGGCCATGCCCGCGACTTCTTCCCCGCGCCGCTCCACCCGTACGCCCAGATGCTGATGGCAAGCGTCCCGCGCCTGCGCAGTGAGTCAGACCCAATGTTCATCACCGGTCAACCGCCAAGTTTGGTTAACCTGCCGACCGGCTGTCGCTTCAAGGCGCGCTGCCCGTTCCGATTCGACAAGTGTGACCAGGAACCGCCGATGTTGGGTAAGAACGGTCGCAAGGTCAAATGCTGGTTGTATGAGTAAAAAGTAGTAACGAATTTAGTCGTTCTGGGCGACTGCACCTGTCCTGACGGACGGTGTCAGGAAAGTCGCCACTACCGATAAGGATATATGTCCGCTCCTGCCCTCTATGATGTGCTCCACAGCTTCAAAGATATCCATAAGGTTGTTCTCAATCTCGCGGATGACTTGGACGATGAACAACTCAATTGGAAGCCTGAAGGTTATGGTACATCCATTGGGTTTCATCTCTGGCACCTGGCGCGCGAATCCGATTATCTCAAAGCCACCATCCTGCACCATACCCCGCAGTTCGTTCCGGAGTTTGGCGATGGGAAAGAGATCTGGGAGAAGGAAGCACTTGCGCAAAGGTGGGGCTTCCCCGAAGGACTCCATCAGACGGTTGGGACAGGCTTGAGCGATGAGTCCGCCGCGACCCTGCCGATCCCGGCGAAGGATGAATTGCTCGCATATCTGCGGAATTCCTATGAAGCCATCGAATGTTTTATCGAACAGCTGGACACAAAATACCCGGACTTCGAGAATATGGATGAAGAATTAAGGAAGAAGATTGAGCTGGCACGCTTGAACCTGCTTGTGTTCCTCTCACACGATTGTCGTCATTTAGGCATGATGGAGTGTTTAAAGGGTTTACAGACTGGTTTTGGCTCGGCAACCGAGAAAAGAAAATAGGCACGGAGAAGTAATTTTCCACAAGGAGAAATCCCATGCTGGATGAATTCAAAGAGGTTCGGATGACGAGTGACACTGTAGCAACCAAGAATGGAAAGAAGAAAGCCGGAATATTACTTTTGATCCGTGACCTGCATGTGTGGTATGAACTGCGCCGGTTTGGGTTTGGTCACGCGGGGTACGTCAAAGCGGTGGATGGCATCAGCTTTGGGCTGGAGGAGGGGGAAACGGTGGCAATTGTCGGGGAGTCGGGATGCGGCAAGTCCAGTCTCATGAAGACGATCCTCGGGCTGAATACCCCAACCAGTGGGGATGTCGTTTTCGACGGTGAAAATCTTTCTGAGTTAAGGGGGAACGGCTTGCAGAAATATCGTTTTAAGGTCGGTTACGTCCAGCAGGATCCTTATGGCGCGCTGCCACCCTTCATGACCGTCCAGAAGATTCTGGAGGAACCGCTGCTGATCAGCGGCATGAAAAATAAGGAGGAACGGCTGGCGCGCATCCACAAGGTAATGAGTGAAGTGAAGATGCATCCTGTGGATGACTTTCTGCCAAAGTTCCCACACATGTTGAGCGGCGGGCAGCAGCAGCGCATTGTGATCGCGCGCGCCATGTTACGTGAGCCCAAGCTGATCGTGGCAGATGAACCGGTTTCGATGCTCGACGCCTCCGTGCGCGTGGAGATCCTCAAGCTGATGCGCGCCCTGCAGGAATCCCACGGTCTTTCGGTGATCTATATCACCCACGATCTTTCCACGGTGAAATATTTTTCACAGCGTATCTTCGTGATGTATGCGGGGAATCTGATCGAAAAGGCGGATACGCGCCGCCTGCTCGAGAATCCATTACATCCGTATACCAAGGCATTACTCGCCGCGACCTCCGACCCGGATGCGCGCAATGCCGAATCGTTCAAGGAAGTGCCGCCCGGCGAGCCGCCGAGTCTGGTGAACCCGCCAAGTGGATGCCGCTTCCATCCGCGCTGCCCGCATTTCATGGCAGGCCTATGCGATGTGAAATTCCCTCCGGATTTCGAACCAGAACCTGAGCACTTTGTGGCGTGCTGGCTGTATCAGGATGCTCCCGCGCAGAGCGGAGGATCGAATGCAAGTTGAGACCTGTAGCCGACACTTGCACCTGGCGCAAGTGCAGGTGAGCGCGTGTAGCTTAAAAATCAAGGTTGGATTCAAATATCCGCTTCGACTGCACTCGCGTTCGCTCGCTCCGCTCACGTCGTCCCGGTATTGGTACGGGAGCGCGAAGGACAACTTATGAACTCTCCCCATCTCCTTCTCGGACTCGGCATATTCCTGATGCTCCTGGGCGTTATCCTGCCCTTTTTGATCGTCATCCAGGTGTTGGAATCAACCTTCTTTCTGAATTTTTTTTCGTGGGGCGCTTCGGTAGCCGGGCTGGCGTTTGGCACGATCGGTTTTGCGGTGTGGACGAGGAACAAGAAAGGGGACTAATTCTTTCTGCACAAGCACAACCGCCTCTTCCAGGGTCATCTCTGTGCCTGTATCATAGGCATCTGAAAAGGCAGCCTCGCCCATTTTGATCAGACAGGCATCGATGGTTTTATCCACATCCACCTGCTCGAGGAGCGGGCGCGGGTCATTGACCTTCGCGCGCGTCCTGTCTGCCATCCCGATCAGCCGCGCGGCGAGCTGAGAGCTGCCAGTTTCGGCGTAGAGCGCTGCCATTCCCTCCAGCGCGAAGACCGTGCCGATGGTGTATCCATCCGTTTGAAAGCCCCGGGCGGTTTCGATAAAAATATCCTGTGCCTCCTCGAGTTTGTCTGCACGCAAGGCGGCATATCCCAGCCGGACACGCACCCACAGGTACGACATCTTATTCCCTGTTTCCCTGCTGGCAACCAGTGCCTCTTCCAGAAGAGCATATGCCTGCTCCGCCTCGCCCTGCGTGAGAGCAATGACGCTTTTGGCGATCCTGGCATTCTCCCAGATATTTGCACTCTTGTTCGATTGCCATAAAAGCATTGCCTCATCGAGGTAAGTTTCTCCCAGCTCCATATCTCCATCCAGCACCAGAAACTGCCCGAGTGCACTCAGAAGATTTGCCAGCGACGTCTGATCCCCCACGCTGCGGTACAGACCCAGCGCCTTTTCCCAATAGTTCATGGAGCGCCGGAAATCACGACGGTCCCAGCCCAGGAAATAGTAGGCATTGGCTTTTCTCCATGGATCGTTCAGGGATTCAGCCAGCTTGAGGGATTGCTGGAGCAACTCGTTCGCCGCGTCCAGGTCATCCTGAAACTGTTTTATGTTTCCCAGCGACATAAGGGTATCTGCCTCGCCTTCTCTGCTGCCTATCCTGCGGAACAACGTCAGGCTTTCCTCAGTCACAGCCCGCGCCTTGCCAAACTGTTGAAGCCATGTCAAAAGCCATCCATACGTATGCAATGCCTGTGCTCTGGCAGACGGAAACTTCTCTGACTCTGGATTGCTCAGGAACCGTTCCAGCCAATGAATGCTTTCATGAAGGTTGAAACTTTCCCAGTATCGCCTCAAACTGCCTACTATGCACAGCCCTGCTTCCAGATCGGTTTTATCAGCCCAGTGAAGAGCGGCGCGTATGTTGTCGCGCTCGTCGTCCAGACATTCCCGCCAATTGACCAGTTCAGCGCTCTTTAACCCCAGTTCTGCCTGCTCGGATAAGCTCACGAAGTAGCCCAGGTGCCGCGTGCGGATTCTTGCATCCTCACCAGAGGCCATAAGCTTTTCATGCACGTATTCACGCACCATTTCGTGGAAACGATAACGCGTCCCGCGCCCTGTGCGCTGGTCCACAACAATGAGTGATTTCTTCACGAGCGCGCTGGATAACTCCAGCACGTCACCATCACAGACTGCGGTGGCTGCGTCCAGCGTCCAGCCTCCTGCAAAGACCGAGAGCTGGCGCAGAAAGGTTTGTTCTGCAGCGCCGAGCAATCCCCAGCTCCAGTCCATCGAGGCTCGCAGGGTTTGGTGGCGCGGCAGAATGGTTCGGATGTCGCTTGTCAGCAGCGCCATGGATTCCTGTAATTGATCGAAGATCTCGGTCACCTGCAGGATATTCACGCGCGCGGCAGCCAGTTCGATCGCCAATGGTATCCCGTCCACCTTGCGGCAGATGTCGACCACGCTCTGGATGTTTTCTTTTGTCAATTGAAAGGACGTCAGCGCCAGAGCTGCTCGATCGGCAAACAATCGAACGGATTCGAATTCAGTCAGCCGCCCCACAGAATCAATTCCCGGCTCAGGCAGAGGCAGGGAGGGCATGATGTAGATCGCCTCTCCGGCTACGCCCAACGCCTCGCGGCTGGTAGCAACGACTTTGAGGTTCGGGCAGGCGGTAAGCAATGCTGTGATCAATTGTGCGCAGGCACTCAGTAAGTGCTCGCAATTGTCGAAGACAAGCAGTGCACTTTTTGTGCGAAGCACATCGGTTAACTTCTCAAGGAGAGGACGATCGGCGTCCTCCCGGATGTCAAGCACAGCAGCCACCGTTTGTGCGGTCAGCCCGGGGTCGTGAAGGGAATCCAGCGCGATAAACCAGACTCCGTTGGGGAAGTCCTGCAGCAGGTTCCGTCCCACCTGCAGAGACAGACTGGTCTTGCCGATGCCGCCCGCTCCGACCAGCGTGACAAGACGTTTCTTCGCGACAAGGTCGGCGATCTCGCTCTTTTCCCTTTCGCGTCCGATGAAGGTGGAAAGCTGGTGCGGCAGGTTATGACGGGGAACGATGACTTCTGTTCGTCTTTCCACAGGGACAGGTTTCACATCCCCTTTGCGGATTTTCTTATAAAGCTCACGCGTCTCGGGCTGCGGATCGATGTTTAGCTCTTTGCGCAGAATCTGTTCGCAGGTCTGGTATTGTTTCAACGCCGCGCTGTGCTGACCAGCCTGAATATAGACCTGCATCAATTGGCGGTGTGAAGATTCATTCAGCGGGTCGAGGGCAACCAGCCGCCGGGCATGTGGAATTGCCAGTTCTGCCTGGCCAGTGGCGCAAAGATCCTCGGAAAGCAATGTCAAAGCCCCCGCAAGCTGGTGACGAAGCTCTTCGGATTTGGCAAAAGCCCACTCGTTAAAGGCA
>JAICQC010000510.1 GCA_025938055.1 Anaerolineales bacterium
GGCTTTGGCTTCGTCACCGTCGGGCAAGATGTTGTAGGCGGTAATCAGCAGGTGATCCTCATCCACCAGGTTCACTTCGGTGCGCCAGCCCCAGTCGGGTCCCCCGTTGGGATCAGGGTAGCCGCCGAGGACAAAGAAACCGTTGTTTTTGGCGCTGCCTGTGCAGAACATGATGGCTGTGTTGTTGTGGAACGAATCCAGCCAACTGGCTTCGTAACGGTCAATCGTCGTGTTGTAGCCAAAGGTGAACATGCCATGCTGCGTCTCACCCTGGAAGGACCCCTGATAAAGATACAGCGCGAAGCGTCCATCGAGGACGAGCTGGATGGTGCCTACAACAGGCGACTCATCGGTGAGTTTATCTGGCTCGAACCAGACCCTGGACGTGCCGGTCCAACTGCCAGCAAGCTGCGCTAAAAAATGATGCGGACTGCCTGATTGTTTTGATTCTTCAAAACTCATAGTTTTGCCTTCACTTCTTTAGGTTTAAAACCAAGCACACAAAAGGTTGTGTCTTCGGGCTTGACCGGTTCAAACGTAAACTCGTGGAATACCCGGATATCCTTGAAGCCGGTTTCTTCATACAACTGTACAGCCTGTTGTTGCGTATACGAGCGGGTTGCAGGAGATTGGTGATGCTCTTCGGAGGCGGTCACATTCCCGTCATGGATGATCTCATAACGGTCGATGCTATGCTCCAGGTCGGTCTCAGAGTCGAAGCGCACGTACGACCATCTGCGGATCGTCGCGCCGTCTTCGGAGCGGATCACCTCACGAGTGAATTCAGATTCCAGCGGCTCACCTTGTTTCCAGAGTGTCATGAACGGCATAGCTAACACACCGCCCGGCAGCAGGTGCTCGAAAAAGCAGTTCATGGCAAGAGGCGGCAGAGCTTCCTCTAATAAAAGTTGAAATGAACTGGAAGGCACGAGAATGGTCTGGTACTTGCGCGGCAGAGAAAGGTTGTGCATTTCCTGTTGATAGACCATTGGCTTCAAATTCAGCTTTTCGGCTTTCTTCTGGAGCTTTGCCAGCATATCGGGTGAGTTGTCGACGCCGTCGATGCTGATGCCCTGTTGCATGAAATCCAAAAGGATGCGCCCTGTCCCACAGCCGACGTCGAGAACCGGCTGACCGTATTTCTTGACTACATCCAGATAGAAGAAACGATCCTCCCAGGTGGACGTGTCGCCACGGAACAGGTCCCAGAATTCCGCCATCATGCCATAGTATTCGTAGGAGGGATTTTGTGTCATAAATGATTCCTGAAGTGGTACGTTATTTGAAGGGCGTAAAGATGAAAGAAGAAAGAAGGCTTAAGGCAAAGGTACTTCTGAGTCGAGCGAGAAGTCCGATGATTGTGCATTGTATCGCGTCTGTTCCTCACGAATAGCATTTTTGCGTTGATGTTGAATCATGGGTGCCAGCATGCCAATGATATGTGTGACTACGCCCATACGATGGTGGATAACGTCTGTTGACAGAACATGACGCGATTTGTAATACCAGTGCCGGCTTTCCCGCGCAGAGCCAAGCGAAAATTCGAAAAAGCGAGCACGATCTAAACCTTTGCTTCAAGAATATCCTTCAGTCAGATTTGCACTGATTGAACCCAGTGAGCGGTGTAGTTGGTCAGCTACACTCCACATCAAGTTGTTCTTTCATAAAGCGAGTACATCATTCCAGCCAATATCGCCCGCAAACAAAGCAAGGCGATAAACTTCGAGTTTCCAAATCGGATCATTCGTGATTTCAGACGGAACGGTTGCAAGCCACTCTGCATAGTTCATAATCTGGAGATCCTCTTTCTTCTTTCTTTTCACATCCTAAACACCCCAAACCCTTGCTCTGCCACCGGCGAGTTCAACACAACTGATAAGGCAAGTCCCAGCACCTGCCGCGTATCCACTGGATCGATCACACCGTCATCCCATAACCTCGCGGTGGAATGATATGGGTTTCCTTCATTTTCGTACTTCTCCAAAATGGGACGTTTGAACTCATCCGCTTCCTCCTGTGACATGGCGGATTTACCTTCGCGAGCGAGCTGGTCCTGCTTGATGGTGAGCAGCACATTCGCAGCCTGTTCCCCGCCCATGACAGAGATCCGGGCATTGGGCCACATCCACAGGAAGCGCGAGCCGTAGGCGCGTCCGCTCATGGCATAGTTGCCTGCACCGAACGAGCCGCCGATGACAACAGTCAGTTTGGGGACGCGGGTGGTTGCTACGGCATGGACCATCTTCGCGCCGTCCTTGGCGATGCCGCCTGCTTCGTAGTCACGTCCCACCATGAAGCCGGTGATGTTTTGTAGAAAGATAAGCGGAACGCCTCGCTGATCACACAGCTCGAGGAAGTGAGGCGCCTTGAGCGCGGACTCGCTGACCAGCACTCCGTTGTTGGCGATGATGCCGACAGGGTATCCGTGACTCTGCGCGAACCCGCAGACGAGAGTCACGCCATAACGCGCCTTGAACTCACGGAATTTGCTGCCATCCACAAGGCGGGCAATGACCTCGCGTACATCATAGGTTTCGCGGAACGTTGAGGGCAAGACGCCATAAATCTCTTCGGTGGGATAGAGTGGTTCTTCGGGCGGGAAAGAGGAAAGACGAAAGAGCCAGTTCTTTCCTCTTTCCTCTTGCGTTAAAGTCTCCACAATCCCACGCAGGATCTCAATCGCATGATCGTCATCTTCCGCAAAGTGATCCGCCACGCCCGAGAGCCGCGTGTGTACATCCGCGCCGCCAAGTTCCTCCGCCGTGACATCCTCCCCCGTCGCGGCTTTGACGAGCGGAGGTCCGCCGAGGAAGATCGTGCCCGTGCCTTTGACGATGACCGCCTCATCGCTCATGGCTGGGACGTACGCGCCGCCTGCCGTGCAGCTTCCCATCACTGCCGCGATCTGCGGAATCCGCTTGGCAGACATTCGCGCCTGGTTATAGAAGATGCGACCGAAATGGTTTACATCCGGAAATACTTCATCCTGCAGAGGCAAAAACGCCCCGCCCGAATCGACGAGATAGAGGCAGGGCAGATAATTCTCCTCTGCAATCTGTTGGGCGCGTAAATGCTTCTTGACCGTCATCGGGAAATACGACCC
>JAICQC010000131.1 GCA_025938055.1 Anaerolineales bacterium
ATATACGATCATCTCATCGCGTTGCTGAGGGAATCGCTGCCCGGGTTTCAACTCGATTTCACGTGTCGTATAGGGGGTCAGGACGTTGCGTTGATGCAGCCAGAGAGGAGTGTTTTGTATGCGTAAATCCCTCGCGGGTTCATTAAACGGTGTTATTGGATGCGGGGCATTGAGAATGACCTTGAGCATATCATTAGCAATTATTCCACAAAATCAATAAAACAGGGACGCGAAGTTCCTGTTTATACGGCTGGAACGCCTACAAATTTGTTTGGATGGAAGGATAGGTTTAAAAAATCGGCGACTGATCAATCACGATGGTGCAGGTCTTATCCCCGGCAGCGATACAAGTCTTTTCTTCCACGTTAAAGACTTTCCCGCCGCTCACCCAGTATAGTGCTTCCTGCAGCAACCCAACCGCCAGGTGACAGACTGGGTCCTGAGCCTTGCGTTCCCAGCAGAGTGGACAGCGCTCGATGTGCCAGAGCAGCTTTCCGCCTTCTTCTTCCACGCGGACCTGCTGGTCTGTGAATTTGTTGAATAACTCGGCGAACGCCTTGGCACCTGCATGGAGTTTCGTGGGAAGAGGCAGCAGGCGAAATGCCATTTCGGTCAGGCCCATCTGCGTGCCATACTGGCGTACACCGTAATTGAAACACGCTCGACCCACACGCAGGGCAAGCCCGCGCCCGCCGTGCGGGCCAAAGGCTTGCTCCATTCCCTCGTTAATATTGCTGACCAGCGAAAATGGAAAACTCAGGCTGGTATTATCTGGCGGGTAATTCTCGACCAGCGAAGAAAGCGAGGCAAGGTTGAGGACAGCATTCACCCCGTTCCGCCCCATGACCTCCTCCATGGATAAGAGGATGATCCGCCCCATACGATTTGGATAGTGAAATTGTGTGGTAGTAGGTGTTGTCATAGGGTTACAGAAGGTGTTGGAGATAGGGATGTGGAAGCCCGTGGTGTGAGTGTTGGCTCATCGCGGTCCAGGAATAATTTTAACCGTTCTGAGAAGTTTTGCGGCTCTTCCAGCATGGGGAAATGCCCGGCAGACGGGAAGCGCTCGATGTGGGCATGAGCGATTCCTTTTTTCATCGGCTCCCATTGCCGCGGGTGGACGATCACGTCGCGGTCCCCGTACATCCCCATAGCTGGAACCTTGATCTGGTCGAGCATGGGGCGCAGGTCTGTGCGACGCAGGGAGGCGATCGAAAGCAGGAAGGATTCGAGCGTCGTGCGTGAGAGGTCACGGTCCATCATTTCGGCGAACCGCTCGTCCCGGCAAATGATCGGGGAAGCGACTTTCATACCAAATCGGAAAGCGCCCATCATGTTGAACAGCATGAACGCGATCGGGCGGTATCCAGCCCATTTCAATGGCAACGCCAGAGAGGAGCCAACGATCGGCGAACCTACCACCACGACTTTGCTGGCACGTTGAGGATATTTGATCGCAACCGAAAGGCTGACCGTCCCGCCCATGCTGTGACCGACCAGTGGAGCATTGGCGATGCCCAACTGCTCCATGAACTGGTCCACCAGGCCGACAAAATCCTGCACGGCATAGGTCTCGCGTTTTTTGCCCGATTCACCAAACCCCCAGAAGTCCAGCGCATACGTGCGGTAGTACCGACCGAGAAAGCTCATAGTCTCCTGCCATAAGCCCCATGAACCGAGCCAGCCGTGCAGGAGGATTACGGGCTTGCCGCGCCCGTACACTTCATAATGAACGATACCCTGATCGGTAGTAATGGATGACACGATTTCTTACGCACGGGTTCCCCCTAGCCTCCCGACTCCATTTCTGCCAGAATGCTGTAGAGCAGCTCGAGGAGAACAGATTTGACGGTCGCCTTGTCTGTGGCGACACATGGAAGGAATTTCACTTTACTGTCCAGGCGCAGGGCGTGGCGCATATCTTCGAGATCCCAGGCGTCTTCGCGGTCCTGTTTGTTGGCAGCAACGACATAAGGCGTGGGTGCGTAGGCCCGGAAGGTTTCAAGGATCGAACGCGCTTCACGGAACGTCTCGGGGCGAGTACTGTCGACCATAACAATAAAGCCGAGCATGCCCTCCGAGAGGATCTCCCACATGAAGTCAAAGCGCTTCTGACCCGGGGTGCCGAATAGATACAGGACAAGGTCTTCATCAACAGTAATGCGACCGAAGTCCATGGCAACGGTTGTCGATTCCTTGACCGAGCGCTCTGCGGCGCTGGAAATCTTACGTTCGGTCGAGACAACGTCAATTTCGCTGACAGATTGGATGAACTCTGTCTTGCCAGCGCTGAAGGGACCCGTGACCACCATTTTGACTGTTTGCATAAGTGATAAATCCTTCCGCTTCCAGGACTACAGCGAACGTATGCGTCCAATTAATCTGTTGACTAATGATTTCTGTTCTTCCTTGTTCTGCGTTGGGAACGTCTTTGGACTAATAGGTATCGCCATGCCCTCAGGTCGGATAATCTCAACAAGACCCGCCTGTAAAAGTCCATACACAATCCGGCGGATTTCCAGATCATTCATCTTATTGGTGTGCGCGATCTGTTTCATTGTATTTTTGGGATTAATATAGGAAACGACACGCCACTCTTCAACACTCAGATTCACATTCTTGAGAGGCCGGTCTGTAAACTTGAGAGCCATATCGAGACTCGGAATCTCATCCTGTAATTGTTCCCACTCGCGCAACTGGCGGGAGCCTTCGATAATGATGTTTTCCAGGTCCAGCCGTACATTGATCCGGTCATCTGGAGGCAGCATATCGCCTTCGAAACGGAAAAAGCCCTCCACCCAGGTAAAGAGCCTGCGGATGATATCTGTAAAGTAACTCTGCAGGTTCATCAGGATCTCTTCCTGGGAGAGGTAGCCTGCATTGATCAACAGCAGTCCCAGTTCCTTGTCCGTGATGCGGCCTGCACGCTCGACGATGGCGCGATACTGATTGGCGGTCAGCTTGTTGGCTTTATGCAGCACCGTCGCGAGGCTTCCATCGTCTTGTCCGACGCGCGCATACGCCAGCTTCCCGTCGCGGAAAGAAATATAAGCCTGCTCGCTTGGACCATCCACCACCAACGTACCAGTCTTTTGCGCCAGGTTCACCAGATTGAGCAGTTGTGTAATTGTAAAATCGCGGAGATTACCACGCAGAGCCATATATACCTCAAGAAAATCCCCCACTTGGGAGATTAAAAAAGATTATACATGCAAAGAGATGTATACGCAAACGGCGCCGCCTCGATTGAAAAGGTTTTGGAAGGTGACCGATTTTGGCATGATACACTTACGGAAAACCCGAATCAGCCCTGCGAAAGTCGGAATCCCCACACATATCGAGACATTCGCGAGGCGAAACGAGACCATTTACGAGAGATACATGCGGAAACTCATCACTACACTCTGTCTCAGCCTGAGCCTGCTGACCGTTGCCTCCGCGTTCGCCTCCCCCACAGCGGATGTGACGGAAAACGAAATCATCCTTAATTTTCCCGAATCAGCCACATTCCGCGCCACGATCACGAGCGACGCGGAGATCACATCGGTGGTGTTGGAATACGGTAATGAACAGCAAACCTGCGGCGAAGTGATCGCGAAAGCCTTCCCGCAGTTCACTCGGGGTAAGACCGTGGACGCCAAGTGGACATGGGAAATGCGTCAGAGCGGTTCGCTACCACCCGGCGCGCAGCTCTGGTGGCGCTGGCGCGTCACCGATGCGAACGGCGTGGAAACCATTTCAGAAACCTACACTGCCACATGGCTGGATGATATCCATGACTGGCAGAGCATGAACAACGGCGATTATCTCAGTCTGCACTGGTATGAAGGAGACCAAACCTTTGCCATCGACCTCGCCAAAGCTGCCTACAGCGGCTTGCAATTTAATGAAACACAGTCTGGTCTCAAAGCCGAAGCGCCCATTGATATCTATATTTACGCCGGCACAAACGACCTAAAAGAAGCCATCCTGTACGAACCCTCCTGGACCGGAGGTCAGGCATTCCCCGACCAGGACATCGTCATCCTCGGCATCTCACCATCCGATCTTGACTGGGGACGGGATGCAATTGTCCATGAGGTCACGCATGTGCTGGTCGGTCATCTCACGTTTTCATGTCTTGGCGATGTACCCACCTGGCTCAACGAGGGACTTGCAGTCTATAGCGAAGGCGAGCTCGACGCGATCTCTCAGCAGCAGCTCGACGACGCCATCCGCAACGACACTCTGCTGACGATCCGTTCCCTGAGCAGCGGCTTTTCGGAGGTGGCAGATAAAGCCTATCTTTCCTACAGCCAGTCGTACAGCGTCACCAAGTTCCTGGTGGAGACGTATGGTCAGGAAAAAATGACTGCATTGCTGGTGGGGCTCAGGGACGGAATGACGATTGACCAAGCCCTCCTGCAAACGTATGGATTTAATATTGAAGGACTGGAAGACGCGTGGAGAAGAGGAATCGGCGCGCAGCCGCGACCGATCCCCGCACAACCGACAGTCCAGCCAACCCGGACGTTCGTCCCGACGATTGTTCCCATCGGAGGTGTTTCCTCAGCGCTTCAGGTCACGTTGACTCCCGTGCCCACCTCTTCCTTCGCGACGCAAACCACTGAAGTGCCCGTGCGTACAGGTCCCCCTCTCGCTCTGACGATGGTCCTGCTGGGAATGTGCTGCATTTTCCTGGTTCTCATCGGAGTGGTCATACTGGGGTTTGTCGTTCGCCGTCAGAACCGTCAGGGAGGGAATAATGGGTAGAAAGTTTTATCGCGCTGAGCGGAGTGTTTTTCTACTTTTGATATTTGCACTCGTGCTGGGCACGAATGCATCGAATCGAGCGTCTGCCTTACAAACGGATGTTCCTCTTGACCAGGCTCTAGTATTATCGGGAGGCGAGTCCACCAATCCGCGCTCGTTCGACCCCGCAACGACACTCAGTTCCGGTGATAAGCGCGTCTTCAGCGGGTTGGTGTCTTTCGACCCCTCATTGAATCTGACTCCCGATCTTGCCGAGCGCTGGGAGGTAAACCCTGACGGCACCACCTACACTTTTTATTTGCGGCAGAATGCCAGGTTCCATGACGGGCGACCGGTGACCGCCCAGGATGTTGTCTATTCGTGGGAGCGCGCTGCCAGCCCGGCGCTCGCGTCCGACACAGTTCTGACCTACCTCGGCGATGTTGTCGGCGCGCGCGAGATGGCAGACGGCGAAGCCGATCATATTAGCGGACTCAAGATCATCGATGACCATACTCTCCAGGTCGCCATCGACGCGCCGAAACCCTACTTCCTCCTCAAGCTAACCTTTGCCACCACGTTTATTGTGGACAAAGTCAACGTGGAAAGCGGGGAAGAATGGTATCGCGTGCCCAATGGCACGGGTCCCTATAAACTTGTCGAATGGACCCGCTTTGAACGCAAAGTCTATGAAGCCAACCGGGAGTTTTATCTCGGCGCGCCGAGCATCCCGTATATCCTCGTGAAGCTGTATGCCGGAGATGGACAAAGGCTGTATGAATCAGGCGAGATCGATATTACAGGAATCTATTCAGTGGAACGTTTTACCGATCCAACCGAGCCAATGCATAACGAGTTGCTGACGGGTGTTAACCTATGCACTCACTACGTTGTATTCGATACCACTCGTCCGCCATTCGATGATGCCAATGTGCGCAAAGCCTTTAGCATGGCATTCGATAGACAAAAATATATTGATGTTGTTCTCGATGGACATGCCCTGCCCGCCAGTGGATTGTATCCGCCGGGCCTGCCCGGGTTCAACACTGCTCTCAAGGGATTGCCTTACGACCCCACGCAGGCGCGCCAGCTCCTGGCGCAATCAAAATACGGCGGACCGGTTGGATTGCCGCCAATCGTCTTCAGCAATATCGGCACCGGTAGTTACATCAGCGCGGACGTTGCTGCCATGGCAGAGATGTGGGAGCAAAATCTTGGCGTGACAATCACTGTGGAGAATCTTGAGCCGAACTATTATTATGACCAGATCTATTTGGATCATCATGGGCATTTGTTCAGCGGCGGCTGGTGCGCAGACTACCCCGACCCTGAGAATTTTGCCGATGTTCTCTTCCACAGTACTTCCTCACAGAATAACGGTGGGTATTCCAACGCACAACTCGACGCTTTGCTTGAGGCGGCGCGCATCGAACAGGATGTGGCGCAGCGCATCGCGCTGTACCAGCAGGCTGAACAGATCCTCGTTGAGGACGCCGCAGCCTTGTTCACCACCTATTCACTTTCGTATCAATTGGTCAAGCCGTATGTGAAGGGATATATCTTTACTCCAATTGATATCCCAATCGAGAGATATATGTGGCTGGAAGGAAAATGAGCCCTACCCATCCTCCCTCAAATACGACAAAGTAATTACTCCTGTTCATCGAAAATAAATTTTGTCGGATGTAGAGGCGGGTGGGTCAAGGTCTTGCTTCAACGGCAAACTCAACCTGCTCGATTCTGCCTCCGAGGCTGGATATCATCAATTCAAATGGGAGGCTGCCTCCCGGCGATAAACCCGTGTTTGATTCCCAGCGGCGTACACCAACTACGCGGCCCGCCTCATCGTACGCCGTTCCCGTTACCCACACTTGACTCGCCGACGGTACATCACCTGGCAACAGCACCTGCCCATTGACACGCGCACTGCGCCCATCTGGGTTGACCTGTACCAGCGTATTGCTGATCGTCGCGGGCAAATATCGCTCATCGTTTGGCAGTAAGCGAATGGCAGTCAACACTTGTACTTGAGGTTTCGCATCAAAGGGAATCTCCGGTGGAAAAAAAACAGCAAGAGGCAAAGAGGTATTTGGTGGAAGGATATTCAGCGGCAGCAAGGCAGTCTGGCTTGCCAGCGTGGCATTATCCGCATCGACGAGAGTCACCTGCGCGCTGACATTTTCCATGAAATCCGGAGAATCGTTGTGGGCAAGTACAAAGCACCACATGCCTCGATCTGCAGTAGGGTAACACTCGATCTGCTGGATTGTGAACGGCGCGGGAGTCGGTGTCGGTTCGCCGGAGGGATTCTCAGGATTGCTCGGGATGTTGATCACCTGTCCGACCGACATGGCGTTTGGAGAAATCTCTGGATTCGCCGCGACCAGATCATCCATGGACACACCGAACTGAAGCGCAATACTGCTGATGGTATCGCCCTGCTGGATAGTGTGGCTGAAAGGCGTGGGGGTGGGAAGAGGCGTCTCTGCGGCGACCACGCCTTCGGGAGTCTGAAGCGTCCCCGCGACGGAAACCACCCTCTGCGTGGAGGTAGCGAATGGAATCAGAGTCAAGGGTTGAGTCGTTGGGCTGGTGGCTGGTGATGCGCACGAAATTAGAAGAAAAAGGATAGAGGAAAGAAGGAGTCGGAAGGCGAAAGACGGAACACTATTCATGAGAAGATTATAATTGCATCAAAATATCAACTGGAGGCAACATGGAATACCGTCACGTAGGGAAAACCGGGATTCGGGTCAGTGAGTTATCGTTCGGTTCGTGGGTTACGTTCCATACACAGGCAGACGTGAACGCTGCCAAGGAGATGATGTCCGCCGCCTATGAAGCAGGCGTGAACTTTTTCGATAATGCAGAATCGTATGCAGCTGGGCAATCTGAATCGGTGATGGGCGATGCCCTCAAACAACTGGGCTGGCGGCGCGGCAGCTATCTTGTCTCTACCAAGCTGTATTGGGGACTACATGATAACGTGAATGAGAAAAACACTCTCAACCGGAAACGACTTATCGAAGGGATCAACGGCTCGCTTCAACGACTCCAGCTCGATTACGTCGATCTGCTTTTTTGCCACCGCCCCGATAAAACGACTCCAATCGAAGAGACGGTCTGGGCGATGCACAACATTATCGAATGGGGCAAGGCAATATACTGGGGCACGTCCGAATGGGCTGCGGCAGAGATCGTCGCCGCCATCGAGATCGCAGAACGCCATCACCTGCACAAACCCGTCATGGAGCAGCCGGTTTATAACCTGTTCGAGCGCCATCGCTTCACGAGGGAATATGAGCGTGTCTATAAGGAATACGGCTATGGCACCACGATCTGGAGTCCGCTGGCTTCAGGTCTGCTCAGCGGCAAATATAACAAAGGCATTCCAGCCGGCAGCCGCGGCGCACTCCAGGGCTATGACTGGCTGCACGACCATCTCACAGACAAACAGAAGCTTGCCAAAATTCAGGCGCTCGAGCCGATTGCCAGGGAACTGGGTTGCTCACTCTCACAACTCGCACTTGCCTGGTGCTTGAAAAATCCCCTTGTGAGCACCGTCATCACGGGCGCAAGCCGCGTGGAGCAGGTACATGAGAACATGAAAGCCAGTGAGGTCGCACCGAAACTTACACCTGAAATCCTGGAACGGATCGATCATATCTTTATCGCGGAAAGGGAAGACGAGGAGGAGTAGAAAGGGTTTTCCCTGATGTACATTTAACTGCCCGGCAGTGCCTTGCTGGGCAGTTTTGTTAAAAGCCAATGATAATCTTCCAAAAAGGACAACTTCAAGGAAATTTGGTGGCATTTATCTCACCCCTTCTCAGTCCCCATTAATCTCTACATGTAAAATAAGCAAGTATTAATTTGCACAAATTTTGTTTCGCCCGTCATCGGAGGTCAACGTGAGAATCAACAAGTTTGTCATTGGCGGCATCCTCATTCTTGGGGCAGTCGTCTTTTTAATTTGGACTTCAACAGCGGCAAGCGCCGAATACTTTCTGACCGTTGACGAGCTCAATGCCAAAGGTTCGGGAGTGGTGGATAAGAACCTGCGCGTCTCGGGCGCCGTGATCGGCGACTCGATTCAATACGACGCCCAGAACCTGGCCCTGAGCTTTGAAGTCGCTCACGTCCCGGCTGATAACCTCGCCATCGAATCCGAAGGCGGACTTGCAGAGGTTCTGCACCAGGCTGTGATGGATCCCTCGCGCGCCCGCATCAAGGTCGTGTATGTCGGTCCGAAGCCCGATCTGCTGCGCAATGAAGCGCAGGCAATTGTGACAGGTCATATGGGAGAAGACGGTGTCTTCTATGCTGAGGAGCTCCTGCTCAAATGTCCAACCCGTTATGAAGAGGCTGTGCCTGAGCAGGCCGGCTAGAAATCACAGGACCCTAAAGGTTTGCCTGACCTTTAGGGTTTTTGATCGTAGGAGAACTGGATGATCGCTAATTTTGGCTTCGGCGTTTTATTTATCACATTTCTGGTAACGCTTTACAGCGTCTTTGCCGCCATTTATGGTGAGCGCAAACAGATTCCCGCCATGGTGGAAAGCGCACGACGCGCCATGTTGTTGACATGGCCCCTGCTCACGCTGGCTTCCCTTATCCTCATTTATCTGCTGGTCAATGACCATTATGAAGTGCAGTTTGTGTACGAAGTGACCAGCCGTTCGATGCCGATGTACCTCAAGGTCACGGCGTGGTGGGGCGGGCAGGCTGGCTCGCTGCTCTTCTGGTCCTGGTTGATGGCTGCCTTCGCCTCGCTGGTCACCCTGCGCAAATGGGACCGCGACCGTGAGTTCCTGCCATGGGTGATCGTTGTGGCTTGCGTGACGCTGGCTTTCTTTATCGGGATGAACACCTTCTTCGAAAACCCGTTTGCGCAGTTCTATCAAACGTTCGAGGGTATCAAACCATATACCTTCAAACCCGCAGATAGTGTTCTGTTCACGCCCGAGGATGGGAATGGATTGAACCCGCTTCTCCGCCATCCGGGTATGATCATCCATCCGCCGATGCTGTATCTGGGTTTTGTGTCTTTCGTCATTCCGTACGCCTTCGCGATCGCAGCGTTGATCACGGGTCGCACCGACGACCGCTGGATCCGCGTCACCCGCCGCTGGACGTTGTGGGCATGGCTGTTCCTCTCGTTTGGTCTTGTGCTCGGCGGGCGCTGGGCGTATGACGTACTCGGATGGGGCGGTTACTGGGGCTGGGACCCGGTGGAGATCGCGGCATTCATGCCCTGGTTAACCGGCACTGCGTTTTTACATTCGGTGATGATCCAGGAAAAGCGCGGCATGTTGAAGCACTGGAATATGCTGTTGATCATCCTGACATATGCCCTCGTCATCTTCGGCACATTCCTGACGCGCTCCGGCGTGTTGTCATCCGTCCATTCGTTCGCGCAAAGCGCCATCGGACCGTTATTCTTCGGCTTTATCGCATTTACACTCATCACTTCGGTCGCGTTGATCATCTATCGCTGGAGCAGTTTGAAATCTGAAACAGAGATGACCTCCGTGCTGTCGCGCGAAGCCTTATTCCTGTTGAACAATCTTATGTTCATGAGCATCCTGGTCGTCTGTTTCTGGGGCGTGATGTTCCCCCTGATCTCGGAACTGTTCACGGGGCAGAAGGTGACCGTGGGTCCCCCGTTCTATGAGCGCGCCACAGCACCGCTCTTCAGTGCGTTACTGCTGCTGATGGGTGTCGCACCGCTCTCGGCGTGGGGACATTCTACGGTCAAGACTCTCGGGCGAACGCTGTGGAAACCAGCCGTCGCGGCGCTGGCGATCACCGTCGTACTCCTTTTCACCTACACACAAAAAGTCGGAGCCCTGATCGGCTTCTTCCTGGTGGCACTGGTTATTCTCGTGACCATCTACGAATACTGGCGCGGCGCCTGTGCCCGCCAGCGCAGTC
>JAICQC010000110.1 GCA_025938055.1 Anaerolineales bacterium
AACCCTTCTCGATAACCTTGGAATATATAACCGCCAATGATATACCGGTAGAGAAGGCGAAGAATAGGAGAATTTGGATAGCGTTTTTCCAGAGTACTTACGAGTTGCTCTATGCTCCATAGAGCCGGGCGAGATGAGGCTATATAGCGGATTAATTTGCGGATGATCAGGCGGGGTGGATCCTGACGCCAGATAATTGGTGTTTTGTCATAAAACATAGGAATATGAACGAGTAGTTCGGGATGTTTTTGGAAAAGCGTTACCGAGCGATAAGCAGCTACTTTCATGCGCTGCTTGAAACCATCCAGAGTGTCAGCCGAACGATCTCGGTGCCAACAAACGGCCTTGGCGCTTCGGAGAAATTTATAACCTTGACGATAGGCGCGATAAGTAAAGTCGAGATCACACCACATACTGGAACCTGAGAATTCTAGAGACTGCATCATCCCAATCTCAAAATAAGCTTCACGCCTGAGAGCCATATTATTGCTGTGGATGTCTCTGAATGGCAGTTCGGCAACAGGATTGGTGTGGTCTGAGCCATCACTTAAGTTTTCGGCAGATGCAGAATGAGTATAGTAAGCGCCTGAATCTAGCAGAGTCTGTGAGGAGTGAGATGGGCGATGCGTATTTGTCCGCCAGAGATCCCATGTCCCGACCACAATCTTATCTTCCTCCATCGCCTGCGCTTGGATGAGGTAGGTTAAGTAATCAGGCTCCACCAAGATATCGTCATCCAGAAAAACCAGTATATCTGCTTGACTTTGTTGGGAACCAACGTTGCGCGCTGCTGCATCACCCTGATTGCTCTGCCGAACATAGCGCAGAGGGAAAGGAAATGATTCCGCCGTAATCTCCTGTGTCCCGTCTGTCGAGCCATCATCCACAATGATGACCTCGAAGCGGGTGCTCGGATAGGTTTGTTGGGCGAGTGACTGTAGTGTTTCTCGGAGCGCAGCTTTGTGATTGTAGGTGGGAATAACGACGCTAACCATAGGCAGGGCGGGTGTGAGGAAGACCTCCTCCACAGCTTCAGCTTGACTCCCAATCTTGTTGGATGACGGATGGGCAACTTCCTGGAGGTAATTTTCAATCTCATCCATCATTCGAGTCACGGTAAATCTCTCGATGACGGTTTGCCGGCCGGCGTTTGCCAGCCTTCTACGCAATACAGGATCTTCAACGAGTCGGATAATTTTCTGAGCCAAATCCTCAGGATCACCGGGTGTGAACAGCAATCCATTTTCATCATCTTTTAGAATCTCAATTGTTCCACCTGTTGGAGTCGCCACTACGGCCAGACCTGAGATCATTCCCTCTAACACCATTCTTGAGAAGGGCTCCTCCCAGAGAGAGGGTAACAATAGTACGTCAAACTGCTGTAGTAACAGGGGCATTTCTTCTGGTTGCACATGCCCTAGAAAAGACACGTAATCGTCCAGCCCGGCTTGAGTCACAAGGCGGCGCAAATAGCTTTGGTAGTCCGCGGAGCCGGATCCGGCCAGACTCAATCTAATACTCCGCACGCCTTGATCAAATACGAGTTTTTTTAGTGCCTGAATGGATGTGTCCACCCCCTTCTCAGCCACCAGCCGACCCGCGTACAGCATATTAAAGACCTGATTGTCACCGCCAAGGTGGTGGTTATCTGGCTTGGTCGAATATCGTTGAGTGTCAATGCCAGTATGGATGACCCGGGCGTTTGCCACCGGGATCCCGGCTTCGACCAACCGCCTTCGAGTCGTAGCGCTGACACATATCGCGTGCTTAAAAGTCAAAAGGGGCCGCTGATTCTCTCTGGCCAGCAGTGCCAACGCTACTTGACCCAACACCTTTTTGGTCAGCTTGCTATACCAATTGCGTCCCGGGGCGCGCCAATAAAATTCGTGCTGGCTGGGTAAAGTTGGCCAGTATGTGGCAAATCGATAGACGACGTTGTCCGGATATTTGGCTTCAACCAAAGCCGCCAGCGACTGGGGCAGGTTCCACATGCCCCAGATGAAGACGATATCCGGAGCAAACTGCTCAAGAACTCGATCAAAGCACCGTAAATTATGCTGTTCCCTTGCCTTTCGATGGGTAAAGAAAGTTAAACTGTGCCGCCAGGGAACTAAGTCCATCTCCAGATACAAGGATCGGTAAACTCCATCTATTTCCACAGGCACATTGTCGGTTCCATGCATGCTGGTCAAAACCAGCGTCGTATGGCCTCGCTTTATTAGGCCTTGGACTACTTGCTGACACGATTGGTCTTCTCCACCAGTTTCTTCAACCAGATAAAAGTTAGTGAGAAATAAAACTCGCATTCGTCGTCTTCCGAGATCGATGATCTACTCCTTTGAATTTGTAGTGAAACAATCCAAAAGGTAATCTTCGATTTGTTGCGCCATTCTGTTTAAGGTGAAATTTTCTAGAACGCTCTGGCGTCCCGCTTCGGCCAGACGACCACACAAGTCAGGATCGATGGTGAGCCGGGTAACCTGGTCCGCCAAACCATCCGCATCTTCAGGCGCAAATGTCAATCCGGTTTCGCCTTCCCTCAAAATTTCTGGAGTACCGCCGGTGGTCGTTCCAACCACGACTAAACCCGAGGCCATAGCCTCCTGTGTCATACGGGCAAGTGGTTCCTCGTAGATGGAAGGAAAAATGAGAACATCAAACTGCTGTAAGATGGCAGGCATTTCATCTTTTGAAACCGGCTTGTGGAAGGTCACTAAGTCATGTAAGCGCTCTCTCCCGACCAGGTCGCGTAAGAACGCCTCATAGTCAGGATGACCTGACCCCACCAGGGTCAGGGTGATCTGATTTACCCTCTGTTCATTCACCAGCCTCGCCATTGCCTCGATAGCCGTGTGAACGCCTTTATGACGGACCAATTGGCCAGCATAGAGCAGTTTCAAATGTCCAGTTCGATAATCTCGTTTGCGAACGTTCGGGAAGCGTTGAACATCTGTACCCCCATGAATAATACGAGCATGCCGGATAGGCAAACCTGTCTCAACCAGAAGGTCGCGTACCCTGGCGCTAACACAAATCACCTGTTCGAGTTTCAAGTCAAGCTTACCCTCTTTGGCGAGTATTGACATCGCAACCTTGCCTAGAATTCTTTTTGGTACTTGCATAGGCCAGCCTCGGGCCGGTCCTTGCCAGTACGTGGTGTGCATGTCTACCGCCGAGGTCCAGTAGTCAGACAGGTAGTAAACCACGCGACCGGGTAGCAGTTTCTCAGCCAGAGCTGGCAGTGCTTTAGAAAGAGCCCACATACCCCAGACAAAGATTAGGTCCGGTGCGAAGTCGTTAACAGTCTGTTCCAGAGTTGCCAAGTTTTCCCGGTACTGTTTTTTCCATCTGGTGAAAAAATGGAGCGGCTGGTAGTAAGTGAGATCTCCCTCAAGATGGAGAAGACGATATACATTCTGCTCGTTGGCAGGTGCTCTCGCCAGCTCATGGCGACTGGTTAGCACTCCAATCGTATGACCTCGCCCTGCCAAACGCTCTGCCACTTCGTGGCACCATTGGGTGTAGCCGCCCGGGCGGGCGGGGGGAAAGAAGTTCGAGAGAAAAAGGATCCGCATCTAGCGTACCAGTCTGCTTCGCCTATACTCCCTCTCCCGAGTGCCACAAGCAGCCGGAGAGGGAAGCGAGGCAAGGAACTGTTATCCGCAAGAACATGCTACGGGCCAATGTAGGTTGAGCGACGCGACTCAAAGGCGTCAAAGAAGTAAGCGCCCCGGGTGCCATTGTCTACCCCGCTGGCCGCGCCTAGGCGCACCTGATCGATACGACGCGTGTCATTGTCAACGCCGGTCAAGTCCGCCCGCTGGACTCCATCAATCCAAAACGTCAGGCCGCCGTTATTGGCCCCGGGAGCGGTGGCGGCGTGCCAGTCCAGTTCAAGTGCGTGCGGTGCATCGCTGAGCGGGATCCAGCTCGTCGACGTCCATGCCTTGCGATCGTTCACCAATAATACCCGTATTTCATAACCTGTGGCTTGGAAGCGAAGCTCCAACTGGAGCACCTGTGTGGTCCCGCTGCCCGAGAACCCCTGGAATAGCAAGTGTGCATTGCCAGTGACCATGGGGATCGAGTTCGGATCGAAATAGAAGCGCACGCGGTAGCGCGTTTCCCCAGCCGGGCTGTCGTCAATCACGACCAGGGTATTGTTGTCATCGACCACAGCCTGCAGTCCCTGGCTCCCGATGAGTGCGGCACTCGGGCTGACACTCAAATCGCCGCTGTCAACCATGCTGGAGTCCCAGGCTGCCAGATTGCCATTTTCGAATCCGTCGGCAAATATAAGATCGCTCGTGCCAGGGGTAAAGCTCGGTGTTGGCGTACTGGTTTGGGTGGCTGTTGCTGGTGGTTGACCCATCTGAGTGGCGGTTGCGGTCGGAGTACTCGTCCGGGTGGCTGTTGGTGTACGCGTCGCCTTGCCACTGGGCGGATTCGTGCTGGTTGGCGTTAGCGAAGGACCAAAGGTCTCTGTCGGCGTTGGGCTGCTCGTCTGGGAGTCCGTTGCTGTTGGTTGCCCGGTCTGGGTAGCAGTTGCGGTCGGAGTGCTCGTCCGGGTGGGTGTTGGCGTGCGCGTAGCCTTTCCGCTGCGGGTGTTGGTTGGCGTTGGCGAAGGCCCAGCGGTCGATGTTGACGTAGGCTCTGGAGGATTGAGCACTGCATTCAGCGCGGCAGCCGCATCCACGATGCCGATGCCGCATGTAGAGGTGGTGCAGCTGCTGCCGGCCGGGAAGGCGCGCGCGGTACTTTGAAGAATCTGAAGGCTTTGCGTGAAGTTGAGCGTTGGGTCAAGCGACGCCATCAGGGATAGGATGCCCGCAATGTGCGGCGCCGCCATACTTGTGCCCTGGTAATAAGCGTATGACGCAGTTCCAGGCGTTGTCAGCCCGGTATTCAAGGTAGACAGGACTCCGTTCTGCGGGGCTGGGCTGGGCGAGTTCGTGTTGGTTTCGCCTCCGGGTGCGCTGATTTCCACGGCGGAGCCGAAGTTGCTGTAAAACGTTCGGTTGCCATCTCGGTCTGTGGCGGCAACAGTCACCACGCCGTTGCAATTCCCCGGCTGGTGGTTTGCCGCGTTGGCGTTGCTGTTGCCAGCCGCGATAACGACAATCGCACCGGCGGCATTGATTGCGTTGATCGCGTTTTGGTACGAAGAGCCACAAGACCCAGGGCCGCCCAGACTCAAGTTAAGTACCTTAGCCGGGTTGGCATTTGCCGGCACTCCGAACACGGTCAACCCGGCAGCCCAGCGCATACCATCCACAATGTCGGAAGTGAAACCACCACAGCGCCCTAGTACACGTATGGGTACAATCGGCGATACCCAGTTAATGCCAGCCACACCGAAACCATTGTTACTGGCTGCCCCAATGGTCCCAGCCACATGCGTACCATGCCAACTACTGCTTTCAGCCGGCTCACCGGGGCCACACATGTTGGCTGTCACCCAATCGCCCGGATCATGCGGGTCACTATCACGTCCATTCCCGTCATTGGCGGTGGGCACATCCGCGATGAAGTCGTAGCCGCCGACCCAGCGTCCTGCGAGATCGGGATGGTCGGTAATGCCGGTATCAATGACAGCCACCCGGACGGCTGCCGAGCCGGTTGTAATCTCCCAGGCATCTGGCGCATTGATACCAAAGGCCTCATAGTAATGCCACTGCGAAGGATAAGAAGGGTCGTTAGGAACCAGCATGGGGCGCATGACGTAATCGGGCTCGGCATATTCAACGTCGGGCAGCGCTGCGAGTTTTCTGGCAATGGCATCGACTGAGGCAGACGACATGCGGGCCGGCAGGCTCAACACATGTGCGTCGCCAGACATGGCTCGTTTGTAAGTTAGCGTTTCGCCCGACGCCGCGCTGAGGGAATTTATCTTGTCTGACTTGATTTGCCCATTGCGGTCTGTGACATAGGCAGTGTCCCGATACTTGATAATGATCTGGCTCGTCGGTGAGTCCCCAGGGTCGATCTGGCGCTCAGGCGCGACCTCTGGGATGACACGGGAGCTCGCTATTGCTGAGTTGTACCGTCCTGTAGAAAGAGTCATCACCAGCAATAAGGCTCCAAAGATCAGGCGAAGCTTGAACAGTGCATGATTCTTCATTGTTTATTCACCTCTACGATTAATATGCCCGGCTATAACTGTTAAGTCTGAAAAATAAACCAATGCAAGCCTGGTGCAGGGCAATCACCTTTAATGGGTTAAGGACGGCTATGAGATACGTTCGCTAGAACTACGGTCATGGAACCGAGGAAAGTTGTGGCGATACCTGCCAGATCTGAATCGACCGCCCCGTTTCGTCATTGAGTGGAAACGTCTGCACGACGGGGTAATCGGGTAGCGGATGATAGATCGAATAGTCAACGATGTAGTCAACCTTATTTTCGACGAGGTAATCAGCCAGTGAAACCGAGCCGCGCAGGACGCGCTCATAATAATCAACGCTGTTGATAACACCGTCCAGGTTAATAAAGGTTCGATTGGAGAAAAAACTGAGTTGTCCGGCATTCCACGACGCAAAGACAGTATCTGGCGGAGAATTTTCCGCTATCCAAAGAGCAGTGTCATATCTTGCAGCATATAAGCTTGAAGTAAAGTTTATGCTCCTCGCAAACATATATAAGGCGACGCCGAAGATGATTAAACTAAAACCAACGGGCGCCCATTTAGAAATATTGATGTGCTGTTTCGTCAATGCGGCCTGTCTAAAAGTAAATAGAGCGATCAGGGACCCGGTAACAATCCAAAAAATAAACGAAGGGGAACGGTACCAGATAAAGTAAGGCGCATATTCTACTTCGGATAGGGCAACGTAAAAATAATAAATTATCTCGCCGACCAACAGGCATGACCATAGGTTCAGGAAAACCCGGATCTCATTCGAGTGATCCCGTATCGCCACTCTAGCCAGGATTACAAGCAATATGCCTAAAACTCCAAGCAAAATCAGTGCAAGATTGGGGATACGGCCCTGGAGGATCGAAGGCATGCCCAAGGTGAAAACACTGACCAATTTGTCTATTGCTTCGATATCCGCCCCTCGGCCAGCGCCGCTCGTCTTGACCAAGGCGGAGACTGGCAGAAAAGAATCCCCCATGAGCCGAAAGACAGTTAATTGAGCGATCAGCCCGAGACCAGCAAAGAAACTTGAGCCAGCGATCGTTTTACCATATCTTTGCAAAAATAACCCTACGTTTTCTCGATAAGCATATGCCAGCATTCCCACGCAAAAAGTAAACAAAATGGCTGAGATCAGGCCCGAATCGAGTCGCGTCCATACAACAAGAATGAGAACAACAGTTAACGCCCGGAAATTGGGCTTTTCGTTATTTTGAACTCGAATAAGAAATTCAACGATCTGCCATATGACACACCAGAATAACAGGGCATGTAAGGAATTTTCCATGCCTATTGAATATATTCTAAAAGGAAGGCTTTGCAGCGCCCATAAGCTTGCCATGAACAACGCCAGAACCGGTTGTTTCAGAACTGCCCCTAATTTTAGGATAACTATGTAGCAAAGCCCATTTAGCAGAAAACTCACAGCTAAGGTCGCAAATAAAAGAACGGCTTTTGATTTTGCCAGCATCGAGAGCAAAAAAATGATGACAAACCATAACAGTTGTACGCCATTTGTCGTATGGAGACCATCAAACGTGACAAAGCCTAACATTTTTGCGTTCCACGCAGTCTGTAAATAGTAGTAGGTATCATCAATGATCAGTGAGATTGCAGCATACTCCATGCCTTTCGTGAGGAGGCTCACTTGGATGATGAATTGCACTGCCGCTAAAATGACGATGATGAATGTAGCTTGCCTGAATGAAATGTTTTGACTCAACAGAAAATCTCCCGTTCTGAACCCCCAAAATGTATCTAGTCTCATGGCTTGCGTTTATTCAACAGCCGGATAATCATTGTACCTGCGAGTACCAGGAGAGTTGGTATTACTGCCACCCGAATGGCGAGATCCGGTCCAGAAACACGCCCTAACGGCTGGACTTCTGCTGACTCTAAAGATGGAACTGTTGCTGTCTGCTTTGGCATTGATGTAGGTTGCTCGGGCGTGGGGCTGGGCATTGGAATTGGAGTTGCCGTTGGAACAGGCGTTGACACACTCTCGAGAGGCAGGATGTCGTCCAGAGTACGGTACATAACGAATAACCGGCGGTGTGGATCAGCCGGTGGGTCGGTGAAGGTGAGGACGAGTTGGTTGCCGGCCCGTACCACAGGAAGCGTGAAGTGAGCATGAACTCGACCGCCAAAAGTCTCATCTGAACCATCTTCATCGACAAAGTAGACCATCGAGGGTGTGCTCCACCGGGTTTGATCCCAATACCCGTGGTAGATCGCGAGTGGGTAGCGGATCTGGCCAAAGAAATGCACCCGGCCGGCCCGATCAACGGCTAAACCATCAAATGCTTGCCCGTGCAGCTCGCCAAAGACCTGTACTGGCGCACTCCAGGTTTGCCCAGCATCTGTTGAAAATCGATAATAACGATAAGGTAAACTGCCGGCAGCCCAGATAACATGCACAGTTTGACCTTGAACGATCATTTTCGGATTGGCGACATTCAGACTGTGTTGACGCTCCTCGTTATATTGATCAAGTATAAGAGGATCTGACCAGGTATGGCCTCCATCGAGAGAATGAATGTAGCGAACCCAGTCGGGCCTGGCCCGATTCAGTCCCCCATACCACCAGACAGCATGCAGGCCATCCTTTTCATCAATCTCAAAATTCAGACTATCGGGAATATGATCGGACGGAATATCAGGGTCTAGCCACATTGGCTCAGACCAGGTTGTGCCCCTGTCCTCCGAGCGCATATAGTAAACGCCAGTTTCTTCTGTTTGATCAATATAAAGCATGTGGAATATGCCCTTTGAATCGACTCGCATGTAGACAGTTCTCGCTGGTACAGTAGTTTGGAGGGGGAGCGCCCAGTTTTGCACTGATAGGGCATTATTGGCCGGTGCATAGGTGTACACATAAGTGTAATAGTCAGAACCACCTTGTCCCTCGGCCCAGGCGATATACAACATTCCCTGCTGATCTACAAAGGGCGATATATTTCTAAGTTCTAAGCCCGTAATATAAATATCATTTGGTTTGGTCCATGTTGTACCATCAAAGCGCGCATATTTGATTACATTACTTTGGCTTTCGAAAAGTGACTCTGTCCAGAAGCAATGCACGTAGCCGTATTGGTCAGCCACGAGGTAGCCCTCGCTGGCGCTTCCATCTTCACTTGATAGGCGATAGGGTTCAGACCATCCACTTCCCTGCGCCTGAGCTTGTGCTGGTGACATCCAAAATATTGATAGCAGTAAAATAGCCAATAATGTAATCCCGATTCTTTGTCTGCTCACATTTCAATCCTTGACTATATTCCTCAAGCAGGAAGGCTCGCTTGGAGATCAAACTGAACAACCGCAAAATAAGCTACGACATGTGTAGCCTACCTACATGCAATGTTTTGACTCATACTAAAGTTACTTCGCTGATCGCTGACGGTATAAGGACGGATCGATTACACCCAGCATCTTGTCTTCATCCAGACCACTGCCTAGAAATACATTAATCTTCGCTATCAGCGGCCTAGGATTATCTATGAGTTGCTTATAATTGATGTCTATTCGAGTGACATGGGCTTGAGAATTAATCCAGTGCTCGCTCTGCTGTAAATCCTTTTCAAAAATCGCAGCCATCTGATTATCGCTGACCTTATCTGGATCTTCGCCCCGGTTGATCAACATCTTCCGTTGGGAAGCCAGTACCTCCTCCATTGCACGGCGCATAAAAATAATGCGATAGCGATACCCATCGGGTAGATAAGGTAGCAAGGTTGATATCACCTTGACCACTTTACCGTTTGATCTCGCCAGCCAGGATTGCTCACCCTGGATGAGTTTTTTGACATCCTCGAACTCGAAATAGCCAACCGGGTTGTCATCATCGGGGATTCTGAGTTGATCTGTCAGCACTTCTAACCCACCCGCGGCAAGCATACTCATCATGAGCGAAGTCCCCGAACGTGGTAACCCGGAAACGATGGGAATAAATGGATGATGATCCTTTTTCTCAAACAGCCGGAAATATATTCTTTTCATCACTACCTGTGACCAACTCTCATAAATAACCCAAATCACGCAGCCGCCTGGCGACTTCCTCATCCACCTTAACCTTTGGGACTGCTATCGCAGGTTCCGTCTCAGCCACCCGAAGCCGATGCGCGTCCACGCTGGCCTGGAAACGGCTGACTTCCTGCGGAAAGTGCTTGTGCACGTTTTGTTTTTCACCCGGGTCAGTCTGTAAATCGTACAGCTCAGGCTGATCGGGTCGTTTACTATCCCAGATGTATTTGAACGACTCGGTTCGCACTGCGATGCGGTACCACGGATCGCGTCGCATCTCGCTGATTACTTCATCCCCGTCATATTTCGATTCACCCTGTTCCAGCAGAGACGCCATGCTGGTACCCATAACACTATTGGAAATAGGATAGCCACAAAGTTCCAGAATTGTTGGCATCAGATCCAGTAAGCGTACCTGCTGGTGAATGACCTGGCCGTGCGATCCATTCGGGATCCTCATGATGAGCGGAACCTTGATGATTTCGTCGTACAGGTTGCTCTCCCAATGACCCCAGCGGCCGTGGTCGAGAAACTCCTCCCCATGATCAGCCACGAGAATGATCACGGTATTGTCGGCATAACCTGAATTCTGGATGTGATTGATCAACCGACCAATCTGATCATCCAAGTATTGCAAAGATTTCTCGTATAAATCGATGAAATGATCTCGCTGTGCGGTTGTAATCGGCTTATCTTGATCTGACCGGCCGTAAAAGTTTGCTCGGCCGTACATCATCGCCAGATCTTTCCATGCCTGCGCGATATTTCTGGGATGGACCAAGGCTTCCTCCATATGGTAAGGCCAGTGTAAATCCATGTAATGAGCCCAGGCGAAGAAAGGCGTCTCCACCCGATCCAACCATTGACAGAGGCTGTCCGTCACTTCAGCGGCAGAACTGTACAGGCGCGCGGGCCGTGTTCTTATACCAATAGTACCCAGCACAGAATGGGTCAGTTCGTTCTGCAACAGGCGCTGTCCCCCTCTCATCCGCCGCAATCGAGGGTCAACTTCATTGGGATTCAATTCAACAAAGTGAAGAAAACCCCGGTCGAAGCCGGTGGCGCGGCTGAGGTGGAGGTTCGTAGTAAAACCGCCTGTAAAGTAGCCATATGATGCCAGTGTTTCAATGGGTGATGGGCGTTCTGGTGAGAGGCGTCCCAGACAACCACCGTACATAG
>JAICQC010000093.1 GCA_025938055.1 Anaerolineales bacterium
CAGATCGGTCCAGAGATTTCGTTTGATGGGTTTAAAGGAAAGTTCGGATGTCATTTCAGGGCAGGATGATATTCAAACATTTTGGCAGGATTTCGTATTCAAAGTCCTGGATCCATTCAGGGAGCAGCTCTCCATCTGTATGCGCGGGCGAGGGCATGTCCAGGTGGATGGAAATACGCATGGCATGGACTTCATTCATGCCTTCCATTTCCACATAGCTCCCCTTATCTTCGTTGAAGGCACGAGGCAGAGCCTGAAACAACCCCAGGCGTGTATTGCGATAACCAAAAGCAAACGTCAGCTTTCCATCAAAAGGATCGGCATGCGGTGTCATATAGAATCCGCCTGTGCGGCGTCCGTTGCCAACCGAGATCAAGGAAAATTTTCCGCTATACTCCTTTTCGTCCCATTTAACGTTCCCCTGCCATTCCGGCTTATCCATGATCGCCTGCACCGCCGCCACGAGGTAGCGTGCCATTCCCTTGATCCATTGGATTTTCTCGTGTTTGATCGTTACATACGGTTCCAGCCCTGCCGCCGAATTGTTGACAAAGTAGCGGTCGTTGAGCTTTCCCAGATCCATCAACCTGGTCCTGCCTGCCGCGATCACCCGCGCTGCTTGAGCGAGGTTGGTCGGTAACCCCAACGAGTAGACAAGGTCATTCGCCGAACCCAGGGGCATGATCCCCATTGGAGGTAATTGTCTGCGTGTGAATCGAGCCGCGCGCATCAAGCCGTTCGCGGCATCACCGATCGAGCCATCGCCACCCGCCACAATGACAGGCGAACAATTCTCAATCACCGCCTGTTCCGCCAGTTCGACGATCTGACCTTTTTTCTCTGATAGAGCCAGCTCAAAATCCACACCTGCGGCTTTGAGAGCAGCCTCAGCTTCGGGCCAGCGCTTCTGCGAATTCCAACGGTTTGAATAGGGATTCAAAATTACTTTGGCAGTCATCGACCCTCCACCAGGTGGGTTGAGTCAATTTTACCCCGCTGATTCCATTCCTTGAGTTGCGAAAGCAAAACTGCAATGAAAATCAGGACACAGCCAAAAATCTGAATGGACGAAAGTCTTTCCTCCAATAGCAGCCACCCGGAAATCACAGCAAAGACTGCCTCAAGACTCAGGATCAACGCGGCATTGGCGGGCGGCGTGTGTCTCTGCGCCCACACCTGAAGTGTGTAACACAATCCCAATGAAAAGAATGCAGTGTAAGTAACCGCGCCTAAAATGGGAACACTGAATGGCATGGATCCCTCCACGAAAAAGCCAATAAGTAAATTGAAGAATCCACAGACGACAAGCTGCCCCACCGAAAATGACATGGGCTCGAACCGTGAAGCATACTTGCCCAGGACAATGACATGAAATGTCCAAAACAGCGCGCCAATCAGCTCGAGCGCGTCCCCGGCACGGACCTCGAACCTGCCCCCGGTCGAGAGGAAGAATGCCCCCATCCCAGCCAGCCCAACCGCAACAATAGAGATCCAGTGCGCCTTCTCGCGCCAGATCACGAACAACCCAACAGGGACCAAAACAACATAGAGGCTCGTAATGAACCCGGCATTTCCCGCGGTTGTATACACCATACCCAGCTGCTGCAGTGCGCTGCCGAGGAACAACAGGAATCCTGCTATGAACATCCATTTGTATTGCTCGCGCGGGGATGACAAAATATGAGTCCGCTGGACAAATGGCAATACCACAACGGCTGCCAGCAGATACCGCGCGCCATTGAACAGATAGACACTTCCCATCTGCCCCGCGATCCGTTGCGCAACAAATGCCGAACCCCAGATGATCGAAACCAGGAGGAGGGTGAAGTCTGCTTTGAGGCGCATGTAAGAGTTAAGCTTCAAGATCCAGGTGATAAAATTGTGATGAGATACCCGGTCATCATTTCTGAGGTTGTTCAATCATAGCATATGATGCCAGTGTATCTGATAATGCACTTAACCTGACATTTGAATTTCAATGTGCAGATCCAAAAAAGGTCGACTTAATCCATAAAACAAGTGGTAGATGTATAACCCTGAAGAGATTGAAAACCAGAAAGATGAATTGCGACGAGCCGTGCTGAACGCGCGTCCGTTCAAACCGCTCTACGTCAAGATGAAAGTCTTTTACGGCTGTAATCTCAAATGTGAGATGTGCAATCACTGGAGGGATACACGTGAACCGCCCATCTCCTCCGAGCGCTTTAAAGAGGTCTTAAATGAGCTGGCGGAATTGGGTACAAAGAAGATCCACATCTCCGGGGGTGAGCCAATGCTCAGACCACAGGTGCCAGACCTGGTGGAACAAGCCTCCGCCCTGGGCATCAAAGTCACGATGACCACCAACGGTACGCTGATCGACAAAGCGAGAGCCAAACGGCTTGTAGAAGGCGGCTTGCGGGGTGTGAACATTTCCATCGATTCGCCGGTCCGCAAAATGCACGAGAAAATCCGCGGCGTGGAAGGCGCGTTCAAGGCAACGATCAAAGCTGTCGAATTGTTCAAGCGTTACAAGCATAAAGGCAAACTGACCATCCGCATCAACACGGTCGTCAGCCGGACGAACTATCAAACGCTCGAAGCCCTTCCCGACCTTGCACACCAGCTTGGCGCGGACGGAATCAACCTGATTCCTGTCGACGATCATTGCGGCGAAATCCTGTCCATGCGGAAAAAGGATATCGCCCTATTCAACGAGCAGATCGCGCCGAAGATCGCCGAGCGTGCCCTGGCGCTGGGGTTGATCGTGTCGGACGAAGATGCATTCCCATTTGGACGGAGCGAGTCCGAGGTCCGTTTGGGACGCGCCGGGAGATACGCGTTCGGCTACTACGATAAGCATCCCTGTTACGCGCCGTGGACCCACAGTCTCATCGATTTCAACGGCAATGTCTATGTTTGTTGCATGACACGTGAGCGCATCCCACCACTGGGCAACCTCAAATCGCAATCCTTCAAGGAGATCTGGGAGGGCGCGGCATATCGCCAGGTCCGCTTAAAAATGCACCCGCCTGCATTGGCAGCCTGCAGGCGGTGCGATGATTTTGTGGAGCAGAACAAAAATATTTGGGAAACGATTGGACCCTATTAACTTAGATCGGAAAACATCTCACCGCTGTCATCGGAGTCCCACGTGCTGGCACGATGGAAGGTATCGAGTTCGGCTGCTGTAAATGTGGCGGCAGCAATCGGCAGGGCGATTGGCTGATCCAATCCCTGCTGGCAGGCGAGACAAACACGACCCTCTGCACTTTGATTCATATGTTCGTCGCAGTAGCCGCGACCACACTTTACGCATGTCCCCAAAGACGGATTGTCACAACGATGTGGTACAAGATACCCGATGATCATTTCGCATTGTTCAGCCATGTTCACCTTGACATAGATTGATGAAATGAAAATTGCATTACTCTCCGAAAAGTATACACCGGACATCGGCGGACTGGCAATCTCTGCAGAACGACTGGCACGTTTGCTTGCCTCTGCTAGACATGACGTACGCGTCTTTGCCCCGACCCTGAACCTGCCAGCTTCCGATAAACGGATTCTCCCCTCAAATGGAGTCAGCGTGACGCGCTTCGGCGCGCACAAACGTGTGGACGATACGCTCGTCGATTGGTTCGAGTTGCTTGTTGATGAACACAGAAGAGAGCCGTTCGATGCGCTGCACGGTTATTTCTTGGCACAGGCGGGTTTCGTTGCAACCTATGCTGGAGCGTATTTGCATGTGCCGAGTGTTGTTTCGATTCGTGGTAACGATATCGAGCGCGCTGCGTTCGATCCATCCCGCTTTTCACATGTCATGTACGCATTACAAAATGCGACTGCCGTCACGACCAATGCCAGTGAACTGGAAACAAAAGCGAAGGCGCTCGTGCCCGGTCGCGAAATTGTGGTCATCCCCAACGGCGTTGACACAGCACATTTCAAACCCCTGCCGCGCAACACCGCACTCGCCCAATCGTTAAATCTGATTAATGAAAAGCAGTCTGAAGTAATCACACGCGTGATTGGGTTCTCAGGTGAGCTGAGAAAGAAAAAAGGACTGCGTCCACTGCTGAGTGCCTACGCGCAGATCAGTAAAAAGAGCCCGGCTACCTTACTCATCCTCGGTGACATCCGTGCAGGCGAAGATAAACAGGCGTTCGAGGAGTTTAAACATTCCCACCCGGATGCGCACATTGTCGTCACAGGGTTTGTCCAGACACGGGATCTGCCTGAATATTATTCGTTGATGGATATTTTCGTTCAACCATCGCTGCGCGACGGATTGCCCAATGCGCTATTGGAAGCGATGGCTTGCGAGAGGGCAGTCATCGGAACACCTGTCGGCGGGATTGTTGATGTGCTCACCGATTGTAAGAATGGAAGGCTTGTACCGCCCAATGATGCAACAGGACTAGCCAACGCGATCAATGAATTGTTGACCAATGAAAACTTGCGAAGGGAGTTTGGCAGTGCAGGTCGTCAGACAATTTCCGATACGTTCACGTTACAGGCGGAGCTGGCTGGTAACCTTGCCATCTACCATGCCTTGGGACTTAAAGCGTAACACTCTCTCATTCGATGTTAATTTTCAAGTATCCAAAAGAGGTATACTATTCAAATTATAGGAGATAAATGAATAACCCTTTTGAATCTACTGGTAGAGTCAAAGCTTCCCTGAATTCACAAAAATATATCGCTTCCGACGAGATCGCGACCATCGTGTTTCTCTCACAGAAGCTTCAGAAGCCGCTTCTCACAGAGGGTCCCGCAGGTGTGGGTAAGACCGAGCTTGCAAAAGCCATCGCGGGCGCCACCGGGCGCGAGTTGATCCGTTTGCAGTGTTATGAGGGGTTGGATGAATCAAAGGCATTGTACGAGTGGGAATATTCCAAGCAATTGCTTTACACCCAGTTGCTTCGCGACAAATTAAACGACACGCTCGGCAAGGCAGATTCATTGTCTGAAGCCGCGGATAAACTGGCACAGGAAGAGGATGTCTTTTTCTCAAGCCGTTTCCTGCTCCAAAGACCATTGCTGAAAGCCATCTTATGCGACGAGCCCACTGTCTTATTAATCGATGAAATCGACCGTGCCGATGCGGAGTTCGAAGCGTTCCTTCTTGAAGTATTGAGCGATTTTCAGGTATCCGTCCCTGAACTCGGAACCCTGACTGCCAAACATAAACCATTCGTTGTCCTTACCTCTAACAACACGCGCGAATTGTCCGAAGCGCTGAAACGCCGTTGTCTGTATCTCTTTATTGATTACCCGACTCTTCAGGAGGAACTGGCTGTTGTACGACTGAAAGTTCCAGACTTGAGCCCGAAGCTTGCCCAACAGGCCGTGGAGTTCGTCCAGAAACTACGCAACACCGAAATGCGCAAGTCGCCATCGATCAGCGAAACCCTTGATTGGGCGAATGCCCTGGTCGCGCTCAATGCCAAAAGCCTTGATAAACAAACACTGGAAGATACACTTTCTGTTTTGGTCAAGCACGAAGCAGATTTGCAAAAAGCCAAGAGACAGCTTATGGTTCCCCCTCCGGGCAGAGGCAAGCCTGATGAGTTTGGAAGGTTTTCCGGTAATTAATTCTTGGTAGGAGCGACCCTGTTGGCTGCTCCAGAGACAGGGATAAACCCTGCCGCTACGGAGAAAATAAATTATGGAATCCCGCATTTTACAGTTAATTGCTGCATTGCGCGCCAGCGGGGTGCGCGTCTCACTGGCGGAAAGCGCCGAGGCGTTTTCTGCGGTTGACCTGATGGGGATTCAACACCGCGAACATTTCCGTCTGTCGCTGCGTTCGACGTTAATTAAAGACGTGCGCGATCTCCCTGTTTTCGATAAACTATTTCCGCTCTTCTTTGGCAACGGGCAGCCGCCGATGATGGGCGGCAATTCAATGGATGACATGACTCCCGAAGAGGCACAAATGCTGGCGGATGCCCTCCGTGAGTTCGCTAACAGTCTGCGCCAACGGATGCAGCGCCTGATGAACGGCGAGCAGCTTTCCAGGCAGGAACTGGAAGCGCTTGCGCAAATGGTGGGATTGAATCAAACTGATGACCTCCGCTATCAGGAATGGATGGCGCAGCGCATGATGCGCGCCCTGGCATTCCCGGAAGTCCGCGAGGCGCTGCGTGAACTCATGGAACAGTTGCAACAAATGGGCATGAGCAAGGAACGCGTCGACCAGATGCGTGAGATGATCCAGCAAAACATGCAGGGCCTCGAGCAACAGATCAAGCAGTTCGCCGGGGAACGGATTGCCGAGAATCTGAGTGACCAGCCTCCATCAGAGAACATGGACAATTTGATGAACCGTCCATTCCACGCCCTCGAAGATGACGAGAAAAAGGTACTTCAGCGGGAAGTGAAACGATTGGCTGCCGCGCTGCGCACTCGCATCGCGCTGCGGCAAAAACGCGCCAAAAGCGGACAGCTCGACCCGAAGTCAACCATCCGGTCCAACCTTAAATATCACGGTGTTCCTATGGAAATCAAATATCGCGACCGCATTCGCAAGCCCAAGATCGTGGTCATTTGTGATATCAGTACCTCTATGCGCTTTTGTTCTGAGTTGATGTTAAGTTTTTTATTCGCGCTGCAGGGGCAGATCCGCAAGACGCACGCCTTTGCGTTCATTGATCATCTGGAATACATTTCAGATGAGTTCAACGGTTCGAACCCGGACGAGGCGGTTGCTTCCGTTTTGTGGCGCATGCCCAGTGGACATTACAACACGGACCTCGGCTGGTCGCTCAATGATTTCAACAAAGGATACCTGGATACACTCAATGGGCAGACGACGCTCATCATCGTAGGCGATGGACGCAACAACTACAACGATCCGCGGCTCGACATTTTCTCATTAATGACTCGTCGTGCCGCGCGCACCATCTGGCTGAATCCTGAACCCCCTGTCATGTGGCATGGCGACAGCGACATGGTGAAGTATGCGCCCCTCTGCAATAATGTAGTGAAGGTGGGCAATTTGAGGGAGCTCGTCAGCGCGGTCGATCAATTGCTTTCCGCATAAATAATTCCCTCCTAATACCTTACACAGATCAGGCTGCTCGCGCAGCCTGATACTTTGCGCGAAAGTTGCAACCAAATCGCAAAGTCATTTGCCTTATAATATCGCAGCACACACTTTGTAAAAATCCTACACAAGACAGAGATCATCAAAACATGATGGAAAATCACAAAATCAGGGTCATGGTCGTAGAGGACGACGAAGCCGCCTCACTGTTCATCGCCGAAGTGCTCGAAATGGAGGGGTATGAGCCAATTGTTGTGAACGATAGTTCCAAGGCAATGGAGATTGCAACTTCCAAGCTTCCCCAGGCATTCCTTCTGGACCTGATGATGCCGCCCCCCGATGGCTTTAAACTATGCCGCATGCTGAGGGCAGACCCAACCTTTCGACGTACGCCGATTCTGATCGTCACCGCCCTCGACGATACCGATAGCCGCATCGTAGCAATTGGCGCCGGTGCAAACGATTATCTCGTCAAACCCTTCCGTATCGATGATCTGGCTGCAAAGGTAAAAAGGCTGCTCGGAGGCTGAGCCACAACCTTTCAAATCCTGGGTCAGATGTCTCCAAATAGAGCACTTGCTCTTTTCGCTTCGAAAATAAGGCGTGATGCATTTACACTCGGGGAGTTGTTAAGAAAGTCATTCTATTTCCTCTTCGCGCAACACGTAGCGAATGCCAGTATCCCCGTCTATTCTAAAACCCTTGTTGTCCCGGAAACTGCCATTGACGAGAACGGTCATGTCAACAACGTGGCGTATGTCCAATGGATGCAGGAGATTGCCGTGTAGCACTATGCAGCCATCGGTGGGTTGCATCCAACGCAACTGGCAGGCGCGACATGGGTTGTGCGTGAACACAGGGTCGAATAGTTCCTTCCGGCATTTGCAGCAGAAGAGATTGAAATCAAAACCTGACTGGAACAATCTTCGTGCAATCACCCACAACGTCAAAACCAAATAACCCTATCCCCCTCTATTCACTTTTTGCTGCGAACGCGATCTCCCTGGTTGGCAACGTGATAACGATGATCGCCATCCCCTGGTTTGTGTTGCAAACTACGGGGAGCGCTACACAGACAGGCATCACCGGTTTCTTCACGATCCTGCCTGTGGTCCTCGCCGGTTTTTTGGGCGGCACACTGATCGACCGTTTGGGCTATAAGCGCACCAGCATTATTTCTGACCTTGCCAGCGGCGTGACCACTGCACTGATTCCACTGCTTTATTTCACGATTGGACTGGAATTCTGGCAGCTGATCATTTTAGTTTTCCTGGGTGCTCTGCTGGATACACCGGGAGGCACCGCACGCGCGGCACTGCTTCCCGAACTCGCCGAGCAGGCGGGAATGCCCATCGTACGCGCTACCTCCCTCGTCCACGTGATTGAGCGTGGGGCGCGTCTCGTTGGTGCGCCGCTGGCGGGATTTCTAATCAGCATCATGGGCACGGCAAATGTCCTCTGGCTGGATGCCGCCTCTTTTTTTGTTTCTGCTGCCATCATCGGTGTCGCCATTGCTGCACCGAAACTTGCTGAACTAGAGGAAAAAGCTGGGAAGTATTTCGATGAGCTGCGCGATGGACTCCGTTTCATTGCGCGCGATTCTTTGATCCTGTCTATCGTTATCATGGTAATGCTGACAAATTTCCTCGACGCCATCTTCGGCGGGGTGGTCCAGCCAGTTTACGTCAAGGAAGTGTTTGGAAACGCACTGGACCTGGGTCTGCTCATTGCTGCGAACGGAGGCGGCGCGGTCATCGGCGGCTTGATTTTTGCGGCAATCGGTCACCGGCTGCCGCGCCACGCGACCTTCGTAGCGGCGTTTGTGCTGACGGGGTTTCGCTTTTGGGTCTACGCACTATATCCATCGCTGACAGTCCTCCTGATAACGACCGTTATCACCAGCATTGGGGCCGGCCCGTTGAACCCGATCATCGGCGCGGTGGAGTTCGAGCGCATTCCGCCGAACATGCGCGGACGAGTCTTCGGCGCGATCACTGCCGGCGCGTGGATCGCCATGCCGCTGGGGATGCTCCTGGGTGGAATTTTGACGGACCGCTTTGGGACCTTTGTGATGATGATCGGTCTGGCGATTTCATTTTTGATTACCACGCTGAGCATGGCATTCATCCCTGCCATGAAGGAGATGAATCGAAAGCCTCAAGCCAGCAGCTTGCCGTAAACCTTCACCAGTTTTTTTTGTGCCTGGTGCCAGGTAAATTTCGTCAGGGCGCGTTCAGTCGCCGAGTCGGACAGGCGCTGAGACAATTCCATATCGTTCAACAGCACCAGCACCTGTTGAGCCAGATCGGCGGGGTCATTCGGTGAAAACAGCAACGCATCCACATCTTCGCGGACCAGTTCGCGCACGATCGGCATGTTCGAGGCAACCAACGGACGCGAGGACGCCATGTATTCGAGCACCTTGATCGGGCAGGCGCCCTGAGTCACGTTGCGGTCATTGAGCCCGAGCGGTGCGATGCAGATATCCGAATCGGCAATCAGCGCGGGAACTTCATGATGAGGCACGGCGGGTTGGACACCCACGCTTCCTTCCATGCCCAGCTTGCGGATCTGCTTCGATAAAAGCTTTCTCTGCCGCGACCGCCCGCGTCCCACGATGCGAAGAAGAACAGGCTGTTGTTCAAGAATCCTGGGAAGAGCGTGAATGAGGACATCGAGTCCCTGCCAATCGGCAAGAGTTCCGATGTACAGCAAAACTGGCAGGCGCCCCTCCCGGCTGGGCAGAGGCGACGGGGAAAAGTCTGAGGGGCTGACACCGTTCGGGATCACAGTGACGCGCTTCCGGTCGAGCCCGAGTGAAGCAATATAATCCCGCGTAACATTCGAAGGACAGATGATCGCATCGCTTAAGTGCAGCGTTGCTATCTCCTGTTCCTTAATCTTTGCCAGGAGGGTTGCGTCGATCCCGGGATAATGATATTTCAGTTCAATCGAGGGAAGTCCATTGACCTCAAAGAGGGTTTTATAGCCGAAACGCTTTTTGTTCTGACCGATAGCCAGTCCATCCCAGATGTTACGGTAATGCACGACATCATAATTTGGATTTAAGGTAAGATGTGCAAAGACTGCCTTTCCAAAATGGATAGCGCGCTCCAGAAAGCTCTGCGAAAGGTCCTGTGGAACACGCGTGAGGCGCGCGCCTTCGATCGTATCCTCGGGCGGAAGCAAGCCGTCATTCGGCGTGAGGAGATGAACATCGAACTGACCATTGACGAGCCCGCGTAGATTGTGGAGAATATGGGTAGAGGCGCCCTTTGGGCTGGGCACAATGTCGAAGGCAGTATAGAGGACACGGGGCATTCCCGAGATTATAAAGGTATTCATGGCGAACAACGGTTATTTCATCATCACAGACATTTCAGGGTATACAGAATATCTCACGGGGTCTGAACTCGACCATGCCACTGAGATTTTGCAGAGTCTGTTCGATGCCCAGCTAAACACTGTCAAATTCCCTTTTGTTCTTTCGGGCTTTCGAGGGGATGCCATTTTCATGTATGTGCCTGAAACCAATTTTGTCCAGGCGCAAAGTTTTATAGAGGCACTGGAGAATTTCTATATCGTTTTTGCCGTGACTCTCCAGCAAATGCAATACAACACCACCTGCACTTGCCGTGCCTGTAAGAACATGTCCGTGCTGGACCTGAAAATGTGTATTCATTACGGGGAATATCTGATTCAGAAGCTGGGAGATCGCGAGGAACTGCTCGGCGCGGACGTAATCATTCCACACCGCATGTTGAAAAATCATGTGATCGAGAAGACAGGAATCAAATCCTATGCGCTCTTTAGCGAGGTCGCGGCACAGAGATTGAATTTGCTTGAATATTGCGAAAGAGTGGTGAGCCACGCTGAAACCTATGAGCATCTCGGCGAAGTGCCTATGTGCGTGCATGACCTTCAGCTTGTCTGGCAGCGAGAGCAGGCAAAACGTAGAAAATTTGTCAGCCCGGACGAAGCCTGGCTCAGGTATGAAGCTGAGCTTCCCTTTCCCCCATCCCTGGTCTGGGAATACCTCACAAAACCTGAACTGGAAGCGGGTTTTCTTGGTTACGATTTCGCCGAACGCACAGACTCGCTGGGCGGACGCGTCCGTAAAGATTCTCAATTCCACTGTGCCCATGGCGACCTGCATGTCGATAATAAGGTTTTGGATTGGAAGCCCTTCGAATACTATACCCTGATTCAGTCGGTGCCGAATGCGCTGGAATACCTGCACACTCGAAGATTGTTCCCTATCCCTGGAGGCAGCCGTCTCTGCGTCTACGCTAGCCAGCCCGTGAAAGGAGCAAATGACGAACTCCGCGGAATCATTCAGGCAGAGTACAATCGAGGCTTTGGAAATCTCGAGGCATTTATCCGGCAGGACATCACAAGTGGCAAAGTGACCGTCAGCTAGTACTGTATCACCTGCGACCCTGGAGAAACATTCATGGAAACACTGCTCTGCATCAGCGCAATCCTTGCAGCATTGCTCTTCTTTTATCTGCTCAACACTGCCCGCAAAAAGAACACGCCGCCTGCAGCCGGAAAAAAAGAGTACACACCTGTCTATCTCTCGATCGCAGATGACCCGGATGCAGTGATCGAGGGGATGGATAAATTTGTCGCGGAAGTCCAGAAGACAGAATCGGCCGGCGACAAACGGCGCTGGGTGCCCCTCATCATCTTTTTTGGTGGAGTCACCTTGATGGGGATCGACGGGGTGCTGCTTCTGCTTGGATATGCGTCCATTGTATTTACGGCAGGCGGGATAGTATTGTGGATCGCGGCATGGGTCATGGCGCGCAACCTGCGCGAGAGTGATTCGCATGATTTCTCACCAAGATATACAGGTACGAAACAAATCCTGCATACTCTGCGTGACGATCTAAAACCCGACTCTTCCTTTCTTGGTCACCTCGACCTGACGGGCGCAATGCTCGACACCAAGGTGGCACGCGAGACTAAAGACACCCGCGAACGCATAACACAACACTTCCGCGATGAATGGCTCTCCCTGAAAGCGAAACTCTACGATGGAAACATCCTGCGCGTGTCTGCCGTCCAAAAATCAAAGAAGCGAAAATCCTACTGGAAACGCAGCCAGATCAGCGGCAAGATGAAACTCAAGCCCGAAAAATACAAAGGGTCCGCACAGTATCTGAAGGTGCGCATCGCTGTCAACCCGGAGCTCTATGAGATCGTTCCAAGCACCGAGTTCCGGCAAGGCGTCAATATCGGTAAATACACTGTTTCGCAGTTAAGGACCGAAGGCGGTATTGTCAACGTCACTGCAAGTTCGCCGTTCGAAGAGATCGAGCCCGAAC
>JAICQC010000377.1 GCA_025938055.1 Anaerolineales bacterium
GAAAGCATATACCAACCCTCACGCCCACTGACAGGCTCGATAAAACCAGCCATCGAACCCGAGTCTGCCTTCGGAATGAGACGGTTCATTACAAGTATTGTATGGGCGCTGCTGCTGATCGCGGTGGTATTTTTCATCACCCGGTTCCTGCTCTGAAAGGCGGATGAAGTGGGGGTATGGGTTTGCTATAATCGACCAGCATGAGATCAAATATTAAACTGATCCTGCTCTACGCGCTCGCCGCAGGAGCGATTGCCGCGTTGACGAGTCCCATCCCCGGGACATCGTTGCTGTTAACGGGATTGGAAATATTGATGGTGGTCCATCTTGCAAAAAAGAATAACTTTGAGTTGAGCCTGAAAACACTTGGTTTTTCGGCGACGGCGATTTGGGGAATATCAAGTGTTTTGAAAGATGTAGGACTGGAATTGTTACGCTTCGCTCCCATCCTGGGCTGGGCAGCCGGTGTCATTGTCGCTATGCTTTTTGTATTCTTTCTGGGGGTTTTGGCAAATCTATATTTCAGTAAATAAAAAAAGACCGAGTTGCCTCGGTCTTTCACTTTATCAAGTTGACAACGAATAACTTTCCCCCGGCTTCAAGACCACCGCTTCACTTTCTGTTTCCTGTCGTACTCGCCCTGCCCAGGCATCTGCATCCTGCGCGATCAGGTCAAAGGTGTTGTAGTGGATCGGAATGGCTACCTTTGGATGGACCAGTTTAACGGCGCGTAACGCGTCGTCGGGACCCATTGTAAAGTTGTCGCCAATCGGGAAGAGCGCCAGGTCGATTCCCTCCTCTCCGATCAACTTCATATCGCCAAAGAGCCCCGTATCCTGTGCGAGATAGATTTTCTTGCCATCATTTGTTGTAAGGAGAAATCCGCATGGGTTGCCGCCACTTGACCCATCCGGTAGTTCTGACCCGTGCAGGGCAAGTGTCAGTTTTAGATAGCCGAAGGGGTATTTGAACCCGCCGCCGATATGCTGCCCGTGCGACTCAAGCCCCTGGTTATTGAACCAGACGGCAATTTCATTGACGCTGATCACAAGAGCCTTAGTACGCTGCGCGATCGCAACCGAGTCCCCCAGGTGATCGCCATGTCCGTGGCTGATAAGGATGAAGTTTGCCTCCACAGCCTCCGGCGTGATGGAGGCGGCAGGATTTCCATTCAGGAAGGGATCAACGACGATTTTGTGTCCATCGGTCTCGAGCCCGAGTGCAGCGTGTCCGTACCAGGTCAACTTCGTGGTCATAAGAACCTCCTTTGAGCTAACCTTCGCAAGATTGTTTTAATCAAGTATAGGCAAAATGAAGGCAGAGTCAATTCCTATTCCCCTGCGACCTCATCATCGATGGGAAACATTTGAACATTACATAACAATAATGTTTGTTGGCAACCCGGGTAAATAAACCTATAATCAGCCAATCTTAATTCACGGAGTATTCATGAAGCCCACATTTGGTCAACGCCTTCGCTATCAGTTCGATAATTTGATGTCACGCGGCACACCTGCGCTGATCGCTATGTTGTTCGTATTTTCCCTAATCATTGTCATGATTGCAGGGGCGGTGATCTCTGTCACAGGTTTTGTGCAGGAGGGAACAGAGGGGCGTTTAAGTTTTGGCGAAGCCATGTGGGAAAGCCTGATGCGCACGCTCGACTCCGGCACCATGGGTGGAGATACGGGCGCAGGCTTCCGGGCAGTCATGTTGTTCGTGACCCTTGGCGGCATCTTCGTAGTCAGCGCGTTGATCGGTGTGTTGAACAACGCCATCGAAAGCCAGATGGAACGCCTGCGCAAGGGGCGTTCGCTGGTCCTTGAAACGAATCACACACTCATCCTAGGCTGGTCTGCACAGATCTTTACGATTCTCAACGAGCTGATGACAGCCAACGAGAATCAGCCCCACGCGCGCATTGTCATTCTGGCGGACAAAGATAAGGTGGAGATGGAGGATGAAATCCGCGAGCGCGTGGAAATCAAGGGAAAGACCCGCATTATTTGCCGCAATGGCAGTCCCATTGACCCGAACGACATCGAAATCACAAGTCCGCATAGTGCCAAATCCATTATTGTCTTGCCGCCTGAAAACAGTGATCCTGATACGGATGTGATCAAAACCGTCCTGGCGATCACGAACAATCCCAGCCGCCGCGCCGCGCCCTATCACATCGTCACTCAGATCCGCAACCCGAAGAATATGGACGTCCTCAAGCTTGTTGGTGAGAAGGATAATGTTCAGGCAATTCCAACCGGTGATCTGATCGCCCGTGTGGTGGCACAGACTTCGCGCCAGTCCGGGCTTTCCGTTGTGTACACTGAGTTGATGAATTTCGGCGGCGATGAAATCTATTTCAGGCACGAGCCCGCGCTGACCGGCAAAACCTTCGGTGAAGCATTGCTGGCGTATGAGGATTCATGCCTGATGGGCTTGCGAAAAGCAGATGGGAAGATTCTCCTCAGCCCGCCGATGGAGACTCGCATCGAGGCAGGCGACCAGATCTTTGCGCTTTCTGCCGACGACGACACGATCCGCCTTTCAAGCCAGACTGGCGAAGCCGTGTCTCCGATTAATAAGGCGGTGATCCGCTCGAGCCGCAGTGCACTGGAAGCCAAACCCGAAAAGTGCCTCATCCTGGGCTGGAACCGCAGCGGGACGACCATCGTGCGTGAACTCGATAATTACGTTGCCCAGGGTTCGCAGGTGACCGTGGTGGCCGATATTTACAACATCGAAAAACAGATCAATGCCCAGGGCGGCAGGCTGAAAAACCAGACACTCGTGGTGGAGGAAGGCGAAACCACCGACCGCGACCTGCTCAATAAGCTTGGCGTGGAGGAGTACGACCACGTGATCGTACTGGCGTACAGCACCGTCGAGCCGCAGGAAGCAGATGCGAGAACGCTCGTCACCCTCCTGCACTTGCGCGACATGGCACAGAAGGATGAGACGCCCTTTTCCATCGTCAGCGAAATGCTGGACCTCCGTAACCGCGAACTTGCCGAAGCCACACAGGTAGACGATTTCATTGTTAGCGAACACCTCATCAGCCTGATGATGGCACAGCTCTCCGAAAACACGGACTTGTTCGACGTCTTCACAGACATCTTCGACCCTGAAGGCGCGGAGATCTATCTCAAGCCCGTGAGTGACTATGTGACGCCCGGCACATCTGTCAACTTCTACACGGTCGTTGAAGCCGCCCGTCAACGCGGTGAGACACCGCTGGGTTACCGTATCACTGCCGAGGCAAACGATGCAGGCAAAGCCTATGGCGTCCACACCAACCCGAAGAAGTCTGCGATGGTGACGTTCTCCCCCGAGGACAAGGTCATCGTGATCGCAGAAGAATAGATTGCCACGCTAGAGACGCAAAAGCGGAGAAATAGAGTGTTTCTCCGCTTTTGCTTTTAACCTTCCGAATAAAAACGGGGCCTTTTGCGTATATAGAGTAGAAACATACAGGAATTCCAGGAAAGGCTTATCTCACGGTGGCGAGAATTGCAGCAGTCAACGAAATAGAGCTTATCACCCGGGCAAAAAGTGGCGAACGCAACGCATTCAGCGAGCTGGTTTCCATCCATGCCCAGGGTGTCAGGAACGTGATCTATCGAATGTGTGGAGACGCGCAAGTTGCAGAGGATGCCGCCCAGGAGACATTTATCCAGGCCTGGCTGCACCTGGGCTCCTATCGCCCGCAAACGTCACTGCGTAGTTGGTTGTACCGCATTGCGGTCAACGCCGCCACGGATATTCTGCGCAAGGAGAAACGCATCCTGCCCAATTCGCTGGAGGATTTGCAGCTGCGGGACCCAGAGCTCGGGCCCGAGGCAATGCTCTTTCAGGAAGAACGAACAGCCCTGATACAAAAAGCCGTCCTTTCCCTTCCGGGTGCCTGCCGCGCGGTGCTGGTGCTGAGAGAGTATGAAGGAATGTCCTATCACGAGATTGCAGATGCATTGGATATTCCTATAGGAACTGTCATGTCACGATTGAATTATGCGCGGAAGTCATTAAGAGGTAAGTTGGAACATAAGTTATTCCTGCAGGTGGAGGCTAAACATGTCTAACCACGTTACTGAATTGTTGAATGTCTATTTGGATGGTGAACTGCGCGGCAGTCGTCTTCACCACGTAGAAGCGCATCTTGCTGAGTGTGAGGTCTGTCAGGCAGAGTTGGAAACATTGCAAAGACTCTCGGGCCTGTTGCAGGAAGTCCCTGCGCCGGAGTTCGTTTCGCCCGAAAGGCTTGCCACACAGGTAAGCCTCCGTCTGCCTCATTCAAAGCCAGCAGCTTCCGGAAAAAAGGTTCTTGAGATCGGCTGGTGGATGATTCCGGTTGGACTTCTTGCAGTCTGGGTTTTGATCGGTGCATCATTTCTGGTCAGCGACATAGTATCGGTGGCCAACCGTTTTGGATTACTGATCAGTGTTTCGGATTGGATGAGATTTGGTTCGTGGAATGGCGCGGGTTGGTCAACCACACTAGGACAATTTGGTGTGCTAAGCGGCAACACTCTAGACTTTGCCGCATCCACCGAAAGCTTCACACGGACTTCACTGTGGCAGATCGGTTTGCAAACTTCAATCGCGTTGCTCTACCTGAGCTGGATCGCGATCTGGTGGGTAAGTTATCAGCGTCATCCGCGTCAGCAACACGGCCAACTCCGGGAAGGCTGAGCCGGGCTCA
>JAICQC010000544.1 GCA_025938055.1 Anaerolineales bacterium
AGCCATGGAGAAAACCGCTCGACGGGCGAGATCAGGATGACGCCCGCCGCTACACGCAAGACAAAGCCCGACGAAACAATCAGCACATCGAGGATAGAGAAATGCTTCAGCCAGCGTGAGTACAGCAAATTAATAGCAAGATAGGATGTAAGGATCAGCGCAAACAGCGGCGAGAGCAGATATCCCAGCGGAATGGCAATCATCGTAAGCAGGATGGCAGTGGTGGCGGCTACACCAATGGGCAATCTGCCGGATGCGATCGGTCGAAATTTTTTCTCGGGATGGTTGCGGTCCGCTTCCACATCGGCGATGTCGTTGAACAGATACACGGCGCTCGAGATCAGGCAAAATAAAAAGAACCCCGCGACCGTTCGTAGAAAAGGCTCAAGTAGAAAGAGCTGCTTATCAAAGATCAGACCGAAAAAGATAAAGCCGTTCTTGGTCCATTGTCGCAAGCGCATGGTTTTGATGAGGGCGGAAAGCATGGGTTAATGATAACAGAGAGAAGCGCTCTTGGTAATCAGTAAATTGATTACAATTCAAGCATGGCGAAAGTACGTCTGGATGTATTGCTTGTAGAGCGCGGACTGGCGGAGTCACGCGCCAAGGCGCAGGCGATGATCATGGCGGGACAGGTGCGCGTGGCAGATCAGGTCACGCTCAAGCCAGCCACGGCGATCCCAGCCGATTCGGTTCTGACAGTGGATTCCGGTCCGCGCTTCGTCTCGCGCGGCGGCGAAAAGCTGGATTCCGCGCTCGAGGCATTTGTCATGGATGTGACCGGCTGGGTCTGCGCGGATGTGGGCGCCTCGACCGGCGGCTTCACCGACTGCCTGCTGCAGCGCGGCGCGGCAAAGGTCTATGCTATTGACGTGGGGAAGGGCATCCTGCACTGGAAGCTGCGCAATGACCCGCGCGTTGTCGTTATGGAGCAGATCAACGCGCGTTATATCGAATCGCTTCCGGAACAAGTCTCGCTGGTCACTGTGGACGCCTCGTTTATTTCATTGAAGATCTTGCTGCCGGTGGTAAAGAACTGGCTCTTTCCTTTCTCATCAGGCGAAGAAAAGACGAAAGAAGAAAGAAGCGGGGTTATCGCACTTATCAAGCCTCAATTCGAAGCGGGCAGGAAGGACGTGGCGCGCGGCGATGGCGTCATCCGTGACCCGGAGATTCATAAACAAGTATTGCTGGACATTATAAGCTTTGCCCAACAAGAGGGGTTTCGCGGCCGAGGGCTGATCAAGAGTCCATTGCTAGGACCGAAGGGAAATGCTGAGTTCCTTGTATGGCTGGATGTATCGCCAGAGAACGAAGGTAGAGAAGATTTGAGTCTGCTCATCGAGCACGTAGTATGACGGGTTTTCATCATCCGGATGTTTCCAAATTCAGTTTGGGGCGCTCTGGTACAATTTGTTCATGCCCCCCTCCTCTGAACCTGACTTCGACCTCCATCATCCCCAGCCACTGCTGATCGTTATCTCAGGACCCTCCGGCGTGGGCAAGGACACCGTCATGCAGCGCATGAAGGAACGCGGACTGCCATTCCATTTTGTGGTCACGGCTACCACACGCCCAAAACGTTCCAACGAAGTACATGGCAAGGACTATCTGTTCGTCACCAAGGAAGAGTTCGCCCGTATGATCGATGAAGATGAATTGATCGAACACGCAATTGTCTATGGTGATTACAAAGGCATCCCCAAGCAGCAGGTGCGCGAAGCATTGGCGACCGGCATGGATGTGGTCATGCGTATCGACGTGCAGGGCGCGGAGACCGTCCGCCGGATGGCAACCGAAGCGCTGATGATCTTCATCACCACCGAAAGCGAAGAGGATCTGGTGCGCCGTCTCGAGACGCGCAAGACGGAAACGCCGGATGCGCTCGCCCTTCGCATCGCCACTGCCCGCAAGGAGCTCACGCGCGTCCAGGCATTCGACTATGTGATCGTCAACCGTGAGTTTCATCTGGATGAAACGGTGGATACGATCCGTGCGATCATCGAGGCGGAACATCATCGTGTGCACCCGCGAAAGGTTCGTTTGTGAACGAATATCCTTCTGCTTCTGATTCCCCCCAGCCCGCACCACCTCCACAGGCTGTTCGCGTGGAAATACCTCGCTCTGCGCCGTACGTGACGTATTCCATCATCGCTATTACGGTCTTTTTTTACATCCTGCAGTTATTGAGCACGTACGCTTTCGGCAGGGATATTTTGATCCTGTACGGCGCGCGCATCAACGAAGCGATTTTTGCCGGAGAGTGGTGGCGGTTCCTGACGCCCGCGTTGCTGCACGGGTCATTACCCCACATCGCGTTCAACATGTATGCGCTGCTCGCCTTCGGGACCAGCCTCGAGCGGCACTTCGGTCACGGACGATTCTTTTTGCTGTACATGCTGGGCGCGTTCACCGGGAACGTTGCCTCATTTTTGTTTTCACCTGGCTATTCTATCGGCGCCTCCACGGCGGTCTTTGGGTTGCTCGGCGCGGAAGCAGTGTTCCTTATCCAGAACCGCAAGGTATTCCCGGGGCAGTTCAGGGGCGCGATCGGGAATATCATCTTCATCGCGGCGATCAACTTATTCATCATCGGATCTTTACCCGGCATCGACAACTGGGGACACATCGGCGGGCTGATCGGCGGATTAATGTTTACATCCTTCGCGGGTCCCTTGTGGGATTTTGAAGGCGTGTATCCCACTTATTATCCTGTAGACC
>JAICQC010000518.1 GCA_025938055.1 Anaerolineales bacterium
TCTTCACCAGTCTCGCTACACTGGGAATCTTCTGGGTGATTCTGCAGACCGTCCCGGACCTGGCTGGCTGGTCTTTGATGGAACTGATATTCATTTATGCGTTCTACATGATTGCCATCTCACCGATGCAAATCTTTTTTGATCATGTCTGGCAAATCCGTTTTCATATCCGTGAAGGCACATTCCTGAAATATTATTTCCGCCCGCTCAACATGATGTTCTATTACATGTCTGAGATGTTCGATCTAAAAGGATTAACACAACTCTTTGTCGGGATCGCGTTACTTCTTTATTCTTCCTCTCAATTAAGTATTGATTGGACGCCATGGCGTGTCATTCTTTTGCTGATCACGGTGTTCAGCGCTGCGCTTGTACAGATATCCATTATCGTTGCGGCTTCGTGTGCGGCGTTCTGGGTAATTGAATCCTATCCCGTGCTCGGGCTGGCGTGGAAGTTACGTGAGTTCTCGCCCTATCCGATGAGTATCTTCGACGGCGCGTTCCGTTTTGCATTTACATACGTGATTCCGATTGGCTTCGTGGCATTCTATCCCTCCCAGCTTTTCCTGCGCCCGGAGGAGGTCTCTCCACTGGTCTACTTCTCGCCCATCGTAGGCATTGGACTCTTTGCGATCACATACTGGATCTGGACCCAGGGCGTCAACTCCTATACTGGAACGGGTTCATGAGGAAATCGAATCTTCCGACCTTTATTACAACCCTGATAATGGTTCTCATAAGCTGTGCCGAGTCTGGGCCAGTGCCAACGGTGCACGCAATCGAATCGACAGAACCGGTGAGTCCCACAAACGCTGCCGAACCGCGTACCCTCGGCGCGGGCTTCCGATTTTCAACCTACGGAGTCGGCTCGAATCCCGGACCGGAATACTGGCTGTCCGTTGGACAGAAGATGTCCGCGAAATTTCCATCCTCACATCCCGAAACGATCTGGATCGTGGGAAACTTTTTCGGCGACGGCAAAACCTATCTCAACTTTCACGCAAAGTCGGATGACCCCAACATTACCTCCGGCTATGTGGACATGAACGAGCAAACGCTCGACCTCTTCGATGCAAACGGATTCAAGGTTTGGCTGCAGGTCGAGCCCGCCAATGCCGACATGCTCACGCTGATCGACCTTGTACTGGATCAATACAAGCATCATCCATCGGTCATCGGGTTTGGGGTAGATGTTGAATGGTACAAATCCGATGGCTCCCCGCTTGGCACTCCAATCACCGATGAAGAAGCGCAAGCCTGGGTGGAGGCGATCCGGGCTCACAATCCCGAGAATAGATTATTCCTGAAGCATTGGGAAACCGAATTCATGCCGCCCACGTACCGGGATGGAATTGTCTTCATTAACGACAGCCAGCAATTCGAGTCGTTCGATCACTTGATCGAGGAATTCACTGCGTGGGGGGCGCATTTCGCACCCGCGCCGGTTGGATTCCAATATGGATATCCGGCGGACAAAACCTGGTGGCAGAGCTTGCAGGACCCACCGGGCGAGATCGGCAGGGCGCTGATTGAAAACATTCCAAACACCGCATCACTCTTCTGGGTGGACTTTACGATCAAGGAAATCTTCCCACCGTAGCAGGTAAAATTACATCATGGATATCAAACCGCTTCTTTCTTCCATCGAACTCGAACTGAATCAGCAGGTTTCCCGCTTTGACACGCCGCGTACCCAGGCCTTTCACGAGATGCTTACCTACCACATGGGCTGGACCGGAGAAGGTGCAGGACCCGAAGCAACGGGAAAACGGATTCGTCCAATGATGGTGTTATTGTCCACCGCTGCCTGTGGCTCAGATTGGCAATCTGCTCTGCCCGCCGCCGCGGCGGTGGAACTCGTCCATAACTTTTCGCTCGTCCATGATGACATCCAGGACAACTCCGACAAACGCCGCGGGCGTCCTACCACTTGGGTGAAGTGGGGCATGCCCATGGCGATCAATGTAGGTGATGCATTATTCGTAATGTCGAACCAGGCAATCATCGATCTCAAAGAGAATCATCCGGCAGAGATCGTCGTCCGGGCCGCGGAGATTTTGCACAACACTTGTCTTGAACTCACGCGCGGCCAATTCCTCGACATGTCGTATGAGGAACGGACCGATCTCAGCGTGGAGGATTACTGGCCCATGATCTCCGGCAAGACTGCAGCGCTGTTATCGGCATGTTGTCATATCGGCGCGTTGCTTGGCGGAGCAGATAATGCAAAACAGGAGTCGTATCGTTCCTTCGGCAATTACCTCGGGCTCGCGTTCCAGGTACAGGACGACATTCTGGGAATCTGGGGCGACGAGGTGCTTACCGGAAAGTCCGCCGCGAGTGATTTGGTAGAAGGGAAGAACTCTCTCCCCGTGCTGGCGGGTTTGAGTGCGAATGGAAAATTCGCAGCGCGCTGGCAGCAGGGACCTATTCGGGCAGACGAAGTGCAGGAACTCGCGCGCCTGCTGGCAAGTGAAGGCGGGTACGAGACCGCGATGGATGCCGCGAAACAAATGACCGACCTCGCGCTCATGAGCCTGCGCGAGGCTGATCCTCAGGGCGAGGCTGGCGATGCGCTGTTCGAGCTTGCCGATAAACTATTGAAACGGAATCAGTAAGGGTGCATGTCTGAGACAGCGACAGGCAAGCCTGTGTTATAATTTTGTCAACAAAATGGACCCTTGCTCACGCCGAAAACGAGCAGGAATGACGGTTAAAATTGCGATAATAACGCGGGTGTAGTTCAGTGGTAGAACGCTTGCTTCCCAAGCAAGATATCGTCGGTTCGAATCCGATCACCCGCTTTGAACAGTGACGTCAGCGTCACGGCACCGATGTCGAGGAGAACCTTCCTCGACATTTTTGTTTGGTAATCTGTAAGGTAGCTGTCATGTCTTCCCCCATCAGTCACACGTAAAATTCATGTCGGAGGTTCCTCAAGATGGTCTCACCAGAAAACAAAGGAACAATACTATACGTCGAAGA
>JAICQC010000070.1 GCA_025938055.1 Anaerolineales bacterium
CCGATGGAAGTGAACCTGAAGGTAGTGACCCCGAAGGCAGGGAGCCCGATGGAAGTGAACCTGACGGAAGCGAGCCCGAGGGCAATGAACCCGAAGGAAGATACCCGGTGGGCAGCGAACCAGATGGCAGTGAGCCGGATGGAAGCGAGCCGGAAGGCAGTGACCCCGAAGGCAGGGAGCCAGATGGCAGTGAGCCCGAGGGCAGGAACGCCACGTCGGCGGCTGCCGCGCTCAAGACCGCAGCGTTCTGTGGAAAGATCAGCCCGTTATAAATGGGGAAGGGATCGCGATGCAGGCTGACGGCGCTGCCGGGCAGGCTCGTCAGGGTGATGCTCACCGAAGAACCTGGCTGCACCGGGAACTTGAACCACTTTTCCTGGAAGCGGTCTGTAATAAATTGCTCGGTCTGCGATGTACCGCCTACGGTCTGCGCCTGTGCCCAGTTCAGGTTCGATGTAGAAACCGGGCGGCAATACGAAAATTCGGAAGTGCCGTTGCTGCCCGTGGCGGTCGTGGTGATGCCAAACGGTTCTACCGCTCCTGCAGCGATTTCCTCATCAAACGTTGCCAGACCGTTCGCATCTGTTGTCACCGAGAACGAGCCAAGATAATCTTCACCACCGCCAAAGAATGTGGGATGGCAGGCTTCGTTCGCAAATACATCAATCGCGTATGTTTGATTGGCTTCAGAGTCCAGCGTGCCGACGAGGCGCGTGCTGCTTCCATCGGAAGTAGCCAGGTTGAGTACCGGGTAATTCTGGTAGGCATTTGGGCCCGCGATGGTGCCAACATGATTGAACGTAACTCCATCACTGCCCAGGTCGATGTCTGGTCCGTCGTTGGAGAAGACCTTGTTGCCGCGAAAGATATTCGCCGTACCAGAACCAAGCGCAATGCCCGAGCTACCGTTTCCGGCAATCGTATTCCCATCACCCGGGTTTAGCCCACCAACCATGACATTGGGTGTATTGAGCCACACGCCATGCCCGCCGTTACCCAGTGTTGCGTCCTCCAGGGCATTCGTCCCGATCAAGTTGCCCGCGATCACGTGACCACCCAACTGCGAAAGATCAGCCATGCCAATCCCATCCTCGAGGTTGCCGGAGATCAGGTTGCCCTGGCCGGAATCACTACCGCCAACGACATTATTCGACCCGCGGAAGATCCCAATGCCGCTCTGGTAGTTGCCAAGCGGGGCTGTTCCGGCAGCATTCGTGCCAATGTAATTGCCGAAGATGAATGTGCTGGCTACCTGGTCCAGAGTAATGCCATTGCGCGGATCGCCCGGAATGCCATTGCCGTTCGCCGAAATCAGATTGCGATCGGCAGGCAAACTGCCGCCAATGGTATTGTTGCTGGCAGCCACAGGCTGGAAGAAGTTCGCGACAAAAATACCGTCGCGTCCATTGCCGCGATCGAGTGTGCCGGTCGCATCGGTGCCGATGAAATTCCCTGCCACCTGGTTGCCGACCTCGCTCACCGAAATACCTGCCTGTGAGAAGCGGTTGATTACCAGCCCGCGAATCACGCTGTTCGACGTTCGGATCGCAAGACCATCACTACTCCCGGCTGAAGTGCCGTCCAATTCAATTCGCAGGACCGAGTTAGTTCCCACGGCTAGTGTGTTGGGACTCGCACCTGGTTGTGTATACCCGTCAATAATGACCGGCTCAGTAATGGCTGGCAGAGCAGAAGCAGGAGTGATGGTGTGCACGCCTGCCCCGGGAATATTGAATTGGATCTCATCCGGACCAGCGGGTAAATTGGGCGTGGTATTCGCATTCAGGATCGCCTGGCGGAGAGAACCAGCTCCGCTGTCGTCGGTGTTGGTCACGAGAAAGATGTTGGTGTTTGCGACTTCGAACGCGCCGATATCGCAAGCAGCACCCTGCGGACGCGCCACACCGCGCTGATCTGTGGCGGCACAGGTCGCATTATTGCCGGCATCAATCGCCGGGCTTTCGACCAGAAGAGCCATGGTGTGGGTGGACCCGCCGTTATCAGCCAGGGGTCCAAGAAGGGGATCGGCGTTGAGCAGATCGCCCGAAGCTGTAAAGTCGCAACTGCTGTCACTGGAAAGGTTGTTACCCAGTGAAGTGAGTGGTTGAATCCCCGCGCAGTTCCCACCGCTGGTGCTGTTGGCGACAATGGTATTCTGCACCTCCAATGTACCGTTCCAGAAATAGATGCCTCCGCCGGTAGCCGCACTGTTCCCGGCAAATGTAACATTATTAAGAGCGACTTGTGGGTTGCCTTCGCTGGCTGTAGTGACAAGTCCGCCGCCAATGCCTGCCGCGCTATTGTTGACGATGGTGGAATTGTTGACAATCATCGAGCCATTGCTGGCAAATAATCCGCCGCCATCATCGGCGATGGCAGAATTATTGACAATCAGGCTTTCGTTAATTGTTGTCGTGCCGCTCGAGAACACGCCGCCGCCGCTCGACCCAATGTTTTCCGCAATCACGCCGGCTTCCAGGGTAAAGGTCCCCTCTACCAGGACACCGGAGCCCGCATTCAAATTGCCATTTCGAATGGTGATCTCTCGCGCCGTCAGGCTGCCTCCCGGCGTGACGTGAAATACACGATCAAGATCATCGGCATCAATGAACGTTGTACCAGCCCCCTCTCCAACGATCTCCAACGAATCGGTGATATCCAGATCCCCGGTCACCGCGGCATCTTCCCCGACGCCTGCCTGGGCTATTCTATACGTGCCCGCGGGGAGCGAGATCATATCCGCACCTTCAAGTGCATTTGCCTCTTGGATTGCGGCGCGCAGCGTACAATCCCCGGTAGCATCCGTCTCGCAGAGACCATCACCTGGGTTGGCATCCAGCATGTCTACCGTACTGTTGACAATGAAGTTCTGCGCGGCGGCAGCGGGTCTTAAACCGAATTGTGCAAGTAGAATGGAAAGAATCGCAATAACAGAAAAAGTGCGAATAAATTTTTTATCCATGATTTCCTCCGGGCAATAACGCGTAATGAATAAGTTCATGATGTTGGCAAATAAGAGAAACCAGCTCGTGCCGGGTATCGGACGTCCATCGACTTTTTATATGGCTGCCGGGATATAGTTGTTGTCAAGTTGTGGAAGTGTTTGTTATTTACTATGTAAAGATCGGGCCTCATTCATTGGTGAAGTGGATTTTGAATAGTGAATTGCTTCGTGAGACATCCCATCATAGATTTGCCCATGCCACACGGTCCTTCAAAATGATCAACCCGATAAGGTCTCTGTCCCCGGCTGAATCCAACGACTTGATTACCGGTCTGATGGAGTAAATAAGGTGAGATTTTGTTTGCAAGAGTGGCATTGCAAGTCGATAGGATGAATCTGATAAAACTAATAGTCATTTTAACCTAATTAACAGAACTGTTAGGAATTTTGTAACGTTCTGCAATCTTTCCAATATTATGTAGTCCCCGATGATTTTGGTTGACGCCAGGCTGGCACGCAGGACAATCCCAAATTGTTGTCGGGAAAGAAATGCTGACCAGTCTTGTTGATGATACTTAACCATTGATAGATCTGCACGAAATCAAAATCGCCCTGCCAATTCGGCAGGGCGAAACTAAGAATACAGGCTGTCTTCGTGGTCGTGTCACGCCAACAGCCGGTTGGGGTCCTTGAAGTATCGCTCCACCAGGGCGTCGCCAGTCATATAAGCGAGGGCGCCAAGGGTGTCCGTGGGATTTGAGCCGGGGTTCTGCGGGTATAACGCGGCGCCTGTGACAAATAGATTTGGCGTATCCCAGACCTGCCCATATTTGTTGGTCACTGAATTGCCCGGGCTCGCCCCCATAATTGCCCCGCCGGTGATATGCGTGCTTTTATACGATGTGATGTTGTAGTCCGGGAGTTCCGGCACCCAGGCGATCTGTTCGGCACCCATCTCCTGCATGATCTCCACGCAGCGCTCAGCAAGAAATTTATAGCGGCGCCGGTCATCGTCTGTCCAATCGAAGGTGAAACGCAGGAGCGGCATACCGTAGGCATCGGTAAAGTTAGGGTCGAGGTCGAAGTTATAACCCTGGTACGCAAAGCTGTCGCCCTGGATGGCGATCGGCACGGTATTGTCCCAATGGTTGCGCATGGACTCCTTCCATTCCCGGCCCCAGTTACGCGGCTTCTCGCTTCCTCCGCCCGTGACAAACTCACTGTCCTCATCGGACCCGAGCGGCATCCCGCCTGCAGAATTAACCGGCTCGCGCTCGCCGAGAGTCGAATAGATTCCGCCTCCGCCAATGAAATCCAAATTACTGTGATCAAAGACCATGCCATAAAAATCATAGATCGCCGTCATCGTGGCGGTGTTGCCCATGTACAGGTTGAAGCGCCTGCCCGGGAATACACCGGTGACCGGTGTGTACCACATCTGGTGAGTGAAATTGCGCCCTACCTGTCCACGATCGTTACCGAGCCCATTTGGATGAACAGGACTGCGCGAGACCAGCAGCAATTTAACGTTCGTCAACGTATAGCCGGATAAGAAGACTACCTCTGCTGGTTGGAAGTGCTCTTCACCGGTCAGGATATCCACATAGACAAGCCCGGTCGCCAGACCGTCCGCGCCGATTTCGACGCGGGTCACGTGAGTCTGTGTGCGTATTTCGTAACGACCGGTCCGAAGCGCGAGGGGCAGGTGAGTAGTCACACCTGTGGTCTTGGCATCCACCTCACAGCCAAAGCGTGTGCAAAAACCACAGTATAGACAGCCCGAACGAGTGAACCCGAAGCGATCTGTAAATGCCCGCGAGAGAATGCCTGCTGGTTGGGGGAAAGGACTGTATCCCAGTTTCTGGCAGGCGTCTGCAAACATGTGAGAGGGGATGTTGCGCTCGAGCGGCGGGTTGGGATATGGCATGCCGCGCGGCTCGAACGGATTGCCTCCCGACGGATCATCCACATGTGGCATGCCGGATGCCCCGATATCCCATTCGAACTGGTCGTAATAGGGTTCGAGCTCCTCATATGTGATCGGCCAATCCTGAATGGAGGAGTTCTCCGGTAGTTTTTGCTCACCGTAGTTCTCGATGATATGGGCCTTCAATTGGAAGTCTGAGGGCAGGAAGCGATACACCATGCCGGACCAGTGTATGGCAGAACCACCCACGCCCTCCCCGGGATGATACGCGCCATACTGCCGCATTGGCAGCGCGTGGACGCGTTCATGAGGTCGCCACGTCCAGGTCTCGCGTTCGAGGTCTACCATCATGCGTTTGCGGACTGAGTACAGCAGGCTGTCGTGGTTGTGGGCGAAATCAGGATATGCCGCACGCCACGGACCCTGCTCAAGAGCCACCACGTTATAACCGGCTTCGGTCAGCTTCCAGCCGAGGATGTTGGACGTCCAGCCTGCGCCGACCGTGACCACATCAACTTTTTTGTGTACGGTTGTCATGTCGTTTTGTCTCCAGTCAACGGCTCATGGATGAGGATGAATATTCGGTTCTTCCACGCCGGGCGTGCCTGACCCCGTTACGGGCAGGATCGCGTTGGGATGGCTCGGCTCGCCGGGGTTGAACGGATGCAGCATGGCAATGCTCTGCGGCTCACGCTTTTCGACGTACGACTCATCCTGCATATCAAGGGGTGTATAGGCGCGCTGCGCGCCCGCGTACCCGATCAGCTTCCAGCCGACCATGTCGCGATTGCCGCGATAGACCGGGTCACCGAACATGCCTTCGATCGTGTGATCGCGCAGTAGATCAAAGAACTCCGACGAATCCAGTCCGCCGATCGGGTCCAGTTCATCATCCGCAAGGGCTGCCATGATCTCTTCCTGCTGTTCTTCGGTCAGGTCAGCATATTTTCCACCGTAGTTTGCGCTGGCATGACTGTTGACGGCCATGATGCCCATGCGATAAAGTTCGCGCGGCGTCAGGATCGATTGCCAGCCGAAACGAGACATCAACTCCTTGGGAATCCAGAGGACATCGGTTTCCGTAAAATTTAGAAATGTAGGAGGCGAGTTTCCCTCATATGCCATCGCGAACGGCGGACGGTAGTAGGTGCGCGTGCCAAAGCCGCGGTCGTACCAGAGCAGTGCATCGATGTAATAGACAGCACCCGCCTCGCGTGCGCCGGGGTCCTCGGGCGTCCCGGGCAGGATGGTCGCCGTCAGGGCTTCGACGGTGCGCGCTTCGTCGGGTGTGAAAAATCCCAGCATACCGGGGGGAGGCATGTCCTGCGGCCCGGGGACGTTCTCATATTGCTCCCGGTTGGAAAGCGGCAGATCGATCTGCCGGGTTACTTCCTCCTCCTGATTCATCACATCACAGGCAGCTGCCCCGACCGCAACACCCAGGCTGGCTCCGGCAAGCTGTAGAAAACTTCGACGGGAAATTCCTCTTCCTGATTTTGCTTGTGGCATGTTCATTCTCCTTGATTCCATATACCCGATCGTTCTGATTCCAATGTGTAAAGATATGCCGCGATATCTCGGGCTTCCTGCTCGTCGATGTTCATGTCTGGCATGGCTGTGCCCGGCTCGATGGCTTGAGGCTGCATGATCCAGGCGATCAAATTATCGGGAGTGTTCTCCAGATTCCCAGCAATATATTGCCGCTCGCTCCATGCGATGAGGGGCGGACCCACATAGGAGTTGGCGCCCGGGATGCCGGGAATACGATGGCACGAGTGACAGCCCTGCCGCTGGATGGACTGCGCGCCGCGAGTCGGGTCACCGCCCTCCACCAGAGTGGCTTGATTGTTTGTGCTGGAAGCACATCCCATCAACAGGAAGCCGATCGAGATCACCAAAAAGACTCTTCTTAAGAGAAACAAATGTTCATCCTTCACGTCTGCGCATTCTCCAGAGCTTCCCTGGCAAACAACCAGCGTCCCAACGCGCCTAGAGCGGATGCCACATAGACAACGCCCGCCGGAACCCACATGATCGTACCGGCAAGCTGCTGGTCTTCCAGCGCGGTCAAGCCATACAGTGCAGTCTCGTGGACATGAATGGGATACCAGACGTAGGGCGAAAACGTGATCAACACACCCAGAAAGCCGCTTACCAGCATGATGCCAAAGACCATGAAAATCCCAAGACCAAAATTGGCGGAGCCGCCCGTACGTACATTTTCGGTCAGGTTGGCAAAGACCTGCCAGAACAGCCATGCGCTCAGGAAGAAGCTCGCGTGTTCGAGGAAGTGCAGCCACTCATTGAGTATCGAAGCTTCATAGAGCCGCGGCAGGTGCCAGATCCAGATGGCTGCGGCGTGCAGCAGGCAGGCTGTCATCGGCCGCGTGAGGAATTTCCATGCCTGTTTCCACTTCCATTCCTTCCAGATTGCTGATGTCCAGCGTGCGGGAAACGCCCACGCCAGCGCCAATTGGAAGCGACCGATCACAAAGAGCGGCGCAGACACGAGCATCAGCAATAAATGCTGGACCATATGCACGGAGAAGAGTTCCTCACTGAAAGCATCTAACGGCGAGACGATGGCGATGAAAAGAACGATCCACGCGACGGCGAAAGCGGTTGCCCGTCCCAGGCTGATCCCGCTCCCCGTCCCGGCGCGTCTCCACAACGCGTGCAGCCCCAGCGTGTAGACTCCGCCGATGAGCAGCAGCCAGGGAAGATCCTGCCATGCCCAGTGGTGCCAGAGGTTGCCGGATATTCCGCCATGAGCGTGGACTGGATAAGCAGTCCACAATGACATGAGGAAAATCAGCACGAGCAGGATGAGCCTGGCAGAAAAGTTCATTTCTTATGTGAGATACGGAACACCATATAAGACAGCCAGAGTGACCAACCCGAGCACGGCGATGACCGTGAAGTAGAGCGAGGTATTCTCGACGGCGATAAAACGCTGCGACGAGTATTCACCGCGCCGGGCAAAATACTGTATAAACAGATTCATCCCCAGGCCGCCGAGCATCAGGGCAACCAGGAAGCCCTCGATCAGGATAAACACAGAAGCATAGGCATGGTCGGAGACGGAGTAATCCTTGGTCAACAAAACATAGATGATGAGACCGGTCCCGGCAGCGGCGAATAGTAACGACAGCAAAAGACTGCTGCGCAGGGAGGATTGGCTGTCATCATGAATGGCACGCACAGCGCGGGCGTTCGGGATCAGGCTGAGCAGCCAGAGAACAAGCCCGATCACAGGCAAGGTCCACTGTGGATTCTCAATCCCGGCTGGGGGCCAGACCGGGTTTTCCAGGCGGATGTAAAAGTAACTGAATAACAGGTCTGCCAGTGCAACGCCGAAGACCAGTAACGTCAGGATCATCCCATTGCGGGCGACCGTGCGTGAGCCGGAGCTTCGCACGAGAATGCCATGTTCGCGCGCGAATGTCTGCTCATCCGCCGCATTGGACTGGACTCGAGTGGGCCAGTGCCAGCCAACGATACTTACGATAAAGATCAATGCGCCGATACCGGCCAGCCAGCGCAGGCTCCAGATCTCGGAGCCGAAGATAATAATGAGACCGATGGAGGAGATGAACGGCCAAATGGATGGCTCCGCCACGCGAAACACTTCGAGCGGTCTGCCCTCCAGTGTGGACGTGACCAGCGCGGCGCGCCATTTTGTGGGCCAGCGACCCAGCGCCTCCACCAGTCTGCGGGTAGCTTCATTGCCCTGATGCAATTCCTTCTGCTCCCACAATGGATGCCGGCTGTGCACGATGGGGAGGACGGAAAAGTTGTGCGGCAGCGGAGGGGAACTGGTATGCCACTCCAGCGAATCCGCATCCCACGGATTGTCACCGGCTGGAATACCCGTTTTCGCGCTCCTGATCAAATTGATCACAAAGATGAGAACGCTCAACGCGATCATAAATGCGCCAATGCTGGCGATCAGGTTATAAGATTCCCAGCCGATGCCGGAAGCGTAGGTATAAACGCGCCGCGGCATTCCCAGCATCCCGACAATGTGCATGGGAAAGAATGTTACATTGAAGCCAATGAACATGCTCCAGAACTGCCATTTGCCGAGACCCTCGTCGAGCATTCTCCCCGTGAATTTGGGAAGCCAGTAATAGAACGCCGCGAAAAGCGGGAACGTGACTCCGCCGATCAGCACGTAATGGAAGTGAGCGACCACAAAATACGAGTCGTGTACCTGGCTGTCGAACGGGATGGATGCCACCATCACACCTGTAATCCCGCCCAGCACAAAGATGACGAGAAAACCCGCCACGAACAGCATGGGCGTGTTCCAACGCGGCCGCCCGCGCAGGATCGTAGTGATCCAGGCAAAGACCTGAATGCCTGCCGGGATGGCGATCATGGTACTGGCGGCTGTGAAGAATGTCATCGCGACCGTTGGCAAGCCGACTGTGAACATATGATGCGCCCACAAACCAAAGCTGATGAATCCTGTCGCAACGATGGCAACAACGATCAGGGAATAACCCACAATCGGGCGGCGGGCGAAGACAGGCACGACCATCGAGACGATACCGGTCGCCGGAATGAACTGGATGTAGACCTCGGGATGTCCGAAGATCCAGAAGAGGTGCTGCCAGAGGATCGGCGTGCCGCCCGCTTCGGTGTTAAAGAACTGCGTCCCGAAATGGCGGTCTGCTTCCATCAACATGCTGGCGACGAAGAGGGTTGTGAACGCGAAGATAATAGCGAAGGATGTCACCAGCATCGCCCAGGCAAAGAGCGGCATACGGCTCAGTGACATACCTGGCGCGCGCATGTTGAGGATCGAAATGATGATCTCGATCCCTGCCGCGATCGCAGAGACTTCCGCCACGCTGAGCGCCATCAACCAGAAATCCATGGCGATGCCCGGCGAGTAACGCGGTCCCGACAATGGGACATAGGCAAACCAGCCGTTGGCTGGCACCGCATCAAAAAGGAAACTGGCATAAAAGAGAAGCCCGCCAAACAGAAAGACCCAGAAGCTGAAGACTCCCAGCCGCGGGTACGGCATTTCGCGATTCCCCAGGATGAAGGGCATCAGCAGGATGGTAAACCCTTCGATGATCGGCACCACAAACAAGAACATCATGGTCGAGCCGTGCATGGTGAAAAACTCGTTGTAGGCATCCGGTGAAAGGAAGGTATTCTCCGCCCGCGCCAACTGTACGCGCATCAGGAGGGCGTTAATTCCCCCCAGCACAAAGAAACCAAAGGCCGTGAAGATCAGGCGCATGCCGATGGCGTCGTTCTGTAAGGCTCGCAGACGCCCGATGAGTGTGGGCTCCGGGTCTTCCCATTGACGCCGCAGCGCGTCATCCTGGACAGGGTGTTTTAGCAATTCCTCTGTATCGGAGGGGTCCAACTCGGGGTGGAGGTATTCCTCAGAGGGTCGTTCGTCCCTTCCGGCGTCTTCAGGGTTGGCAGGTATGGATATGCTCATTTCACTCCAGGGTCTTCATATAGGCTAACAACGCCTGTAGCTCTTCGCCGCTCAAGTCCATAGGCGGCATCTTGTTTCCGGGTTTGATCGCCTGGGCATCCACGATCCAGCCTGCCAGGTTGCCTGTTGTATTTTCCAGAATACCGGCGCCGATGGTCCGTCGGCTGGCAATATGCGTCAGGTCAGGACCCAGATCGCCCGAGGCGTTCGTGCCGTCGATGTTATGACAGTACACACAGGCAGAGCCCAGAAAGATTTCCCGTCCTTCAAATGCCAGCTCATCTTCAGGAGCTTCAGGGATGGATTGCTGGCGCGCCAGCCAGGAAGCGAACTCCTGTTCCGTTTGAACAATGACCATCAACTGCATCTTGGCATGCTGCGTGCCGCAGAACTCCGCGCACTCTGCCCAGTATTCCCCTGTTTTCTCAGCAAGGATCACCAGGTCATTCACCTGATTCGGGAGCAGGTCGAGCTTGCCGCTGAGTTCTGGTACCCATAGGCTGTGGATGACATCCTTCGTGACAAGTCGCAGAGTGACCGGCTGCCCTACAGGAATATGGATTTCATTCGCGGTCTCAAAGCCCTGTTCTGCATATTGGACCTCCCACCACCATTGACGCCCGATCACATTGATGATCAGTCCCTCCTCAGCATTGAATATCTGATGGTTCGACCGCATCGTACCCAGGTTCAATCCGAATAGCACCAGGAGCACCAGTCCGGTGAAGCCTGCGCCCCACGTCAGCACAATGCCATTTCCCTGGTTGGGCATTCGTAATTCCGCTTCAAAATCATAGGCGCGGTTTCCTCGGGCTGCATAAAAAAAATAGATCATGACCCCGATATAGATCAGGCTGCCAAGGATGATCATGAACCAGCTCAAGCCCGCTATCCGCGCCGCAACCGGTCCCTGCGGTGCAAACATGGATGGGGTACGAATGAAACTGTTTTCAACAGGGGAGCAACTACCAAGCAAAACACAGTTGATCACGAGCCACCCTAGAACAATGCCCCATCCATGTTTATTACCAGGCATCAAAACTTTCTTTATCATGAACGATTAACAGGGTTGTAAAAAGAGCGCGGGAATGCCGGTTAGTAAGATGACAAGTGCAAACAGGATGCTCAATAAAAGTCCGCTTAAATACATGAAATCGACTGGTCCTTCGAACCAACGTGAGCCATCTCGGAACTGCTCTCTTAAGTTGCGCTCGGCATGGATGCTTCTCCAGCCGCGATAGGAGCTCAGGCTGAACAGGGCTGTTCCGATCACAGCAAGCAGAGTTAATACGATCACGATGAAAGAAAGTCCGTTGAATCCCAGGATGCTAAAATTCCACCCTGCCTGACAAGAGGCTTCGACGAGCAAATAGCTCACGAGGAAATGAACAGACCATAGGATGGGTCCCGCCAGTAACTGGATCCATAACACCCATGGTTTAATCTCCTGCCTGGACGGTACAAACTCAGACATCCCGGTTCTCCAATAACCAACATAAACCCTGGGCAGGAGGAGATGCAACAAAGTAGTTGTCATGTTGGTTGGTTTGGTCATTACATCCCCTGTGCACACTTTAAACCATTGTACAAAATTTAGTCTGCTGTCTCAATTAGGGTTTTCCCTTATCTGGACGAAACTCATTCCCCATTGAGGAAAGCCTCATTGTGCCTATAATAGTATTGTAAATAGACAGGTACAAAGGTATCTGCCTGCTCCTACATTCATTGTTATTACAAGGCGTCTTCCAACCGAGAAATGTCAGAAGTAAATACCTCGATGCAGCCACAGCAGGCAGAATCTCTGTCTGCTGTATTTTTTGGGACGCCCCGAACTGATGAGCAGTTAACGATGTAAATAGAAGATTGGAGGCTATATAATGATCAAATTGGAACTTCGAGAGGGCGCAGCTGTGTTTACGCCGCGCGATGAACAGGTTGGAAAGGTCAACGGCTTTGTGCTCGATCCGGCAACGAATGAGGTGACCCACATTATCGTCCAAAAAGGCTGGCTCCTGCCGGAGGATAAAGTCGTGCCATTCGAGATGGTCGGCTCTGCCACAGAGGACAGAGTTGTGTTGAAAGAAGAGATCGATAACTTCGACCAATTGCCGCCCTTCGAGGAGACACACTACATCAGAACGCGTGAGGCAGATACTGATAGAGGTGTGCCGCCCTCACCCATCGCAGCAACACGCGGTGACCCGGGCAATGCCACGGATATCAGCCGGAGCACAGGAGCAGCATCCTCTCTCGCGCCTGCTTATTACTGGTATCCGCCTCACGGGTATATTGGCTACCCAGTCGGATACACCGGTTGGCCCCCCATGGAAACTGTCCGCAATATCCCGGAGGATACAATTCACCTCAAGGAAGGCACAGATGTCATGAGTGCTGATGGGGAACATGTGGGTGATGTTGAACGGTTGATCATCGAACCCGATTCGAATAAGACGACTCATTTTGTGATTTCCCAGGGATTGCTCTTCAAAGATCGGAAGCTCGTCCCCGTTCACTGGGTGAGATCCGTTGACGAGGAGAAAGTTCAACTCAGCGTTACATCACAGTTGCTCGAGCAGCTCCCGTCTTATGAGGCGTAAACCAGTGTAACCAGACCCAAAGGGTGTGGAGGTTAGGTCGTCCACACCCTTTCTTTGTTGAGTGTCCCTCCAAAGCTGCTCCTGGCTTTGTCTGTGCAGAAGAATAATGGGAACTGCCTTTATCAAAAATGAAGCAGGTTTTATCGCTCAATCAGTTGGAGCAGATCGCTGAGGTACTGTTTCTATCCATCAAGGATTTTCTTAAGGATAACGGTCCGCAGTGGGCGGCTGCTATTGCGTATTACAGCCTGCTTTCCATATTTCCCCTGCTACTGGCAGCAACGGCAGTCGCAGCTTATTTCGTCGATTCTCAATGGGCGATCCAGCAGGGATCCCGCCTGATTGGCGAGTTTCTTCCCGGCAGTGTGCAATTTATCCGTGAGATCGTGCAGGAGATCATCGAGGCGCGTGGCGAGGTGAGTTTCTTTTCGATCCTCATCTTAATTTGGAGCGGTTCGCGAGTATTTGGCGTGATCACCCGGGCTCTGAATATTGCCTATCATGTCAGTGAGCCATATAGTTTCCTCAAGCGGACATTCATCGAAATGATGATGACATTCACCATTGGAATCTTGTTTGTTCTCGCCCTTGGGTCACGTTTGCTGATTAGCTTTCTCGAAGGATTAGTCCGTGTTCCTCTCCTCCAACAGGATTCCTTGTTCCGGGTGCTCGGCTATGCTGTCCCTGCAGTACTGCTGCTGATCAGCCTGTTTCTCACGTACCAATATGTTCCTCGCCGGAGGGTGGAGTGGTGGGTAGCGTTAATAGGCTCCGTCACATTCACCGCGTTGTTTCTGGTCGTCCAGCCATTATTTATCAGTTACATCGAGACATTTGCCAATTACAGCCTGGTCTATGGTCCCCTGGCGGTTGTGATTACCCTGATCTTCTGGATCTGGCTGGTAGCCAATCTGCTTCTCCTGTGCGGCGAGATCGTCTCACATATTCAAGATATGCTGGTAGAGGAAAGATCAGAAAGTGAAGTGGAAGAAGAGCACGAGCAACGCGATCCCACAAGCCCAAAGCATGAATCGAACACCTGATGCAGCCGGCACGGGTCACGGACCACCATCAGGAATCCACGTGGCGGCTTGACTTTGATTTTGCGCGGTCGACGATCAGCATCAGCCCTCAGTTGATGAAAAGATTCAGCAGGGCAGCGCCAACCGCCAGAACGTAGGCGTCCAGTGCCACGGCGATGCCAATTGCAGCCACCGATAGAATGGACGCACTGGTCGTCAGACCCTCCACGACCCGCTCGCCCTCCTGGCTGTATTTGAGGATGGTCCCTGCGCCGAGAAAACTGATGCCCACCACAATAGCTTCCACCACACGTACCGGGTCAGCCCTCAGAATATCGCGCGGCTCGAACGAGGAGAGCAGGAGATCCGCGAGCATAACGAAAAATGCAGCCGTGCCACCGACCAGCATGTGGGTTCGCAGTCCGGCGGGCCTTTCCGCAAATTCGCGCTCAATGCCAACGATTCCTCCGAGAAGCGCGGCGATAATGATCTTGCCCAGCATTTGAAATTCGGCGGCTATCTCCATAATAGAATTCAACTCCCTTCCAATGGCACACGATTCCGTGTTTTCCGTCCCTTTAATATAGAGCAAAAGAAGGAAATTCTTATAGGGATAATCCCCGCTCAGGATAGGTAATTCCCTAACCGTATTTGAGCAAAGAGTGGTTCCAATTTGGGTTGGATCGAAGTGCTACGTGAGAAATGACCCCGCGCTGACAAAGATCTGTTTGAGCGACTCGCGTTCCTGCACATCATCAATATACACACCGTTGCGCCCTC
>JAICQC010000004.1 GCA_025938055.1 Anaerolineales bacterium
AAGGTGCAGGATGCCTATTCGATGCGCTCGACGCCGCAGGTGATCGGCGCGGCGCGGGATGCCATCGAGTATGCACGTACACAGGTACACACGGAACTTAATGGCGTCGGGGACAATCCGATCTTTATCCCTGAGGACAACCTGACGCTGACCGGCGCGAACTTCCAGGGCACGCCCGTCTCGCTGCCGATGGATATGGCGGGTATTGCGATCACGATGATCTGTGTACTCTCGGAGCGGCGGATGAACCGTCTGACGAACCCGGCTCTCTCGCAGGGACTGCCGGATTTCCTTGCCCACGAGCCCGGCTTCTATTCGGGGATGATGCTCAGCCAGTACACCGCCGACCATCTGATCGTGGAGCAGCGGATTTTATCTGCCCCCGCGAGCATTCAATCCATCCCTGCCGCGGCGGATCAGGAGGACTTCGTTTCGATGGGGCTGAATACAGCGCTCAAGAACGGGCAGATCCTCGACAATGCCTATGGCGTGCTGGGCATCGAGTTCATGGCCGCCGCGCAGGCACTGGACTTCCGCGAGTTCCAGCCGGGAAAAGGGACGCAGTGTGCGCGGGAGGTGATCCGTAAACATGTGGAACACCTGCACGTGGACCGTCCGTTGTATAACGATCACAACACGATGAAGGAGCTGGTGAAGCGTGGCGAGATTTTGGAAGAGGTGGAAAAGGTCGTGGGGCGGTTTGCCTGATGTTTTCCGTCATGTATCATTCCCTCCTGATCGGTGCAGCGCTGTTTGTGCCTGTCCCTTTTCTGGATGACCGGCTGGCGACCTTTCTCTGGAAACACATGGTCGCTGACCTGGCAAAGATCCATAAAAGGAATTTGACGAAAGAGCAGATCCTTGCCCTCTCGTACCAGTCCCGGTTTGCGCTCTCGGATGGCTGTATGGTCGTTCTCACGCGGATCCTTAGGCAATTGTTTCAGGAGATATTGTTCTTCCTGGAGTGGCGCAAGGCGATCAACCTGGCAGCGGATGCGTATTATTCGGGTTATCTGCTGAATGAATTATTTGCCTACGAGGGGTTCGACCCGGCAAGAACGGGACAGTATGCTGTTGCCCTGCAAAAAGCCAAACAAGGGATAAACACGAAACTGGTTAAGGGCGTCTTTCGGGGTACGTTTCGCTCGGGCAAAGGTGGGCTGGCATCCATCGTCAAATGGCTTTCCAGTATTACGGTTGGATATGTGAAAGACTCATGGACCCGCAGGAAAAACAAAAAGAAGCCGGGGGCTGTATCCGAAGATCAGATGGAGAATTTTTTTGAGATGCATAAATCCAGATTCCAGACGCTGTTGAAGGAGTTGATCGCAAGCCTGCAAACCGGAATTGGCGACCTGCCGCAGGAGCATTTTGATGATTTGAGAGAGCGGCTGTTCGTTGAACTCCGCAACCTGGAAACAACATCAGGTAATCCCTTCGATTCAACAGGGAAAATATGATCCTCAACGAAATCTATTTCTTTTCAGACACCTTAGGTTTTGATACCTCGATGTATGTGCTCATGCCCAGGCGTACTCTGTCGGAAATGAAGAGCAAGCGTACGCCAAAGGTTCGCACGCTGTATCTTTTGCACGGTCACTCCGATGACCATACTGCCTGGCAGCGCTACACATCGATTGAGCGCTATGCAGAAGGCTTGAATCTGGCGATTGTGATGCCCGCCGTCCATTTGAGTTTTTATAACGATATGGCACACGGCGGCAAATACTGGCAATTTATCAGCGAAGAAGTGCCTGCGGTGGTGCGCGAAATGTTCTCGTTGTCGTCTGCGCGTAAGGATAACTTTGTGGCGGGCTTATCCATGGGGGGCTATGGCGCGTTTAAGATGGCGTTGACTTATCCTGAACGCTTCGCTGCTGCAGCGAGTCTTTCGGGCGCGCTGGATATCCGTAGCGTGCTCAATCCTCGTCATCGGCCAAATAACAAAGCCTGGCAGGCGGAGATGTACGCCGTTTTCGGGGACATAAGCAAGGTGCCGGGCAGTAAGCATGATCTGATGACGCTGGTGAAGAAGGCAGCGAAAGGATCCATCAAACCCCGGCTCTATCAATGCTGCGGCACGCAGGATTTTCTGCATGAAGACAATATCCGCTTTCGCGAGGCTGTTGCCAAGCTGCCTCTCGACCTCACCTATGAAGAAGGACCTGGCGAGCACAACTGGGCGTACTGGGATATGATGATCCAGAATGTGTTGAAGTGGATGTTTCGTAGACCGTTGACCATGGACGATAGACGATGAGACGATTTGTTTTATTAACTCCCCTCCTGCTTCTTGTTTTTTCTGCCTGTGTGCCTGCGCCCATTCCACCCACGAGCACTCCTACTGCTCTACCTACGGAGACGCCGATGCCGCCTACCTCCACGCCTGAACCGACAGACACTCCCACACCGGAGCCCACGGCAACGCCAAACGTACCTATAACCCTGCGGCGCGGGGTCAACTTTGGCAACATGCTCGAAGCGCCGAACGAAGGCGAGTGGGGACTCACCGTCCAGGAGGAATATTTCGACTTGGTCAAGGAGGCAGGCTTTGACTTCGTCCGTTTGCCGGTACGGTGGAATTCGCACGCCGAACCGGAGTGGCCCTACACGGTCGACCCAGCGTTCTTCGCCCGTGTGGATGAAGTGGTCGGCTGGGCGTTGGAACGAGACCTTGCGATCATCGTTGACTTCCATCATTATGAAGAGATGGCGTGGGACCCATGGAGTCACAAGGACAGGTTTCTCGGCATCTGGCAGCAGGTTGCCGAACACTATCAAGATTATCCACCCAACGTCTTGTTCGAATTGCTCAACGAGCCGAACGACCACCTCAATGCGTCCCTGTGGAACCAGTATCTCGCGGAGGCGCTGGTGATTGTCCGTGAGACGAACCCCACGCGGGATGTCATTATCGGTCCAGTTAATTGGAATGCCTATGACTGGGTTTCCACCGTCGACGTGCCAAATGATGAGCATCTCATTGTCACGTTCCATTATTATTTGCCGTTCCAATTTACACATCAGGGTGCGGAATGGGTCGGAGCGGAAGCAGAGGGATGGCTCGACACCACCTGGGATGCGACGGAGACAGAAAGGGCTGAGATCCGCGCCCACTTTGACTCGGTTGCGGATTGGGCACGACGAAATGGGAACGTACGTATTTTGCTAGGCGAGTTTGGCGCGTACTCCAGGGCTCCACAGGACTCAAGAGTCCGCTGGACGGAATTCGTCGCGCGCGAGGCGGAACGTCAAGGCTTTGCCTGGGGGTACTGGGAACTGGCATCAGGCTTTGGAATATATGACCCGGACGCAAACGTTTGGCGGGAAGATTTGTTGAAGGCGTTAATCCCCTAAAGGAATACGCCTTGCGAAGGTTGAGATCCTTCGGCTCCGCCTCAGGACATGCCTTCGCAAGGCTCGCTTTCACAAAGCATCAGCGTTCATCCGTGTTTCTCTGTGGCGAACTCTGACTTAAGCCATTTCAATACACCCATCCCTGCTGTATAACCACTGGCGAAACAGGCGGTCAGTAAATACCCGCCGGTCGGCGCTTCCCAGTCCAGCATTTCACCGGCACAGAAGACTCCCGGCAGCGAGCGCAGCATCAGGTTTTCATCCAGCGATTCGAACGTCACACCGCCCGCGCTGCTGATGGCTTCATCGAGTGGGCGCAGGGCAATCAATGGGATTGGCAGCTTTTTGATAAAAGAGGCAAGCTTCTCTGTACTCGCCGTGCTTGCAAAGTCTGCCTTGGTTAGGAACTCACGCAATAAACCTGCTTTCACACCTCTGATCCCCGCTGCCTTTTCAAGGTGGCTTGCCATGCTCCGCGATCCGCGCGGCTTGGCTAACCTTTCGGTCAGCCATTCCAATGTTCGGTCAGGAGCCATATCCAGCAAAATCGTTGCTTTTCCTTTTGCTGAAATTTCATCACGGATCAGCGCCGAAGCCGTGTAGATCAGGCTTCCTTCCACGCCCTCTTTTGTAATGATGAACTCGCCCTGCTGACGGAACGCCCCGAATGAGAGCACCACCGACTTGACCGGATGACCATCAAAGCGCTCGCGGAAATGCGGGCTCCAGTTCACGTCGAACCCGCAGTTGGAAGGCTTCAACGGCTCTACCCGCGCTCCCACCCGTTCCAGCCAGGGAACCCAGGCACCGTCCGAGCCGAGGCGCGACCAGCTCCCGCCGCCCAGGGCGAGCACGGTCACATCTGCTTTGATTGCTATCTCACCAACTGGTCTCATAAACTGTAAAGACTGATCGGGGAGCCAACCCATCCATCTATGACGCGTGTGAAAGGCTACGCTTGAATCGGTTAATCGCTGGAGCCACGCCCTGAGCAGCGGGCTGGCTTTCATCCCTTTGGGAAAGACGCGCCCGGAGGTTCCCACGAACGTTTCTCTACCAAATCCGTGTACCCACTCACGTAGGTCGTCGGGACCGAAGCGCTTCAACATCGGTTCGATTTGAGTGCGGCGCGTTCCATAACGAGAGACAAATTGTTCGAACGGTTCGGAGTGCGTAATATTCAACCCGCTCTTGCCCGCCATTAAAAATTTCCGGCCCAGCGACGGCATGGAATCATAAACGTCAACTTTCAGGCCGCGCTGGCTGATGACCTCCGCAGCCATCAAGCCCGCTGGTCCACCGCCGATGACGATCACTGTCTTATTCATGTTGTGATTATAAGGAGAAACTCTTATTTTACGTGGATCACGATCTTATCAAGATACGGCTGCGGCAACAGCCACAATCCCAAGCGGGGCAACACAAATGCTTACAGTCGTCGTGATTGGTCCATACCACTTTAGTGATCCGATACTTCGTTCGCGATCCACTGCCGAACCTGGCTGGGAGTTACGGGCTCTGCCAACAAACGGGAGAAATAACCATCCCGGTTCCCGTGCGTGAATAATTCCTCCAGGAGGTCACGTCCTACAAAATACGTGAAGATGTAGGAACGGTCGAGCGGATTCGAGATAAACCTGATCAAATGGTCGGCTTCCCCATCTGAATTCAAGCCATACTTCTGTGCATATTCCTTGATCTCCTGCGCGCTTTTCTTCTGGTCATACATCATGAAGGCGGCGTTTCCTGCCAGGCTCTCCAGTTTGCGTTCTGCGCGACTGATCTCCATCATCACCCCGGCATCGATATGAGTCATGTCCGCGCAGGGCAGGAGTTCCTTCCGGTACCAGTCTTCGAGCTCATCATCGGTGAGAATGGTTTCCAACGCGGTCGTTGCAATTCCCTCCGAAATGACGCAACTGGGCGCGTTGATCAAGGTCACGAGATGTTCCTGGCGGTTCTTTTGTCTAATGAGCTTTGAATCTTTGATGCAAAGTTCTGTGTGGTGACCTGGATATCCTTCATGGGCAAACAACTCCACCAACCCGTTCACCCGCTGCGGCACGTCGATATTCGCCTCGATGGTTGATTGGTAATTTCCTGCATACCAGTTGTACGCCATCCAGGGCTGATCTGTCACAAACTCCACGCTGAAGGCTTCTCCATCGGGGAGGTTGAACTTCCTGTTTGTCAACTCACGCAGTCTATCCGTGACAACGGGAAGAAGCTCTTTGACCTTCTCGATGGGAATTTCAAGCGATTGGTTCCAGTGTTCCAGGCGCTCTTTTAGTGGACCTTTTCCCGGAAGCACTTGATCCAGTTCTTTCTGGACTTCCAGGAAAATCGATTCGTCCCTCCATACCGCTTCGATATCAAAAAGCTCACGGACTTCTTCCGTGAGCGATACCTCTTTGCCTTCGAGCAGACGGAGAATCATCCGCATCGCCCGGACCTGACGGGTAAGAAAGTCTTTTCGCTGCTCGTCCAGGTCATCCGCCTGAGAAAGGATCGATGCGAGTTGCCTTGATCTATCTGTCAGTTCAGGAACGGGCAGCTTTCCGTTCCCATTTACCTCCTGCGCCCACTCCTTCGGTCCGATATAGGCATCGACATAGCCTGGCGAATGTTCATTGATCGCCAGTGCCAGTTTGACATATTCCTCAGTAAATTGGGGGTCAATGCTTGCTATGATTCTCTCCTCAAAAGCGCGTGAATTGTAAAGAATACTGAATAGGTAGCAGGACTGCTTGCTCCGATCCTAGGGTTCCACGCCGACCACACCGCCCAGAGCGTTCAGCTTCAACGTCCACGTGCTGCCGATCGCAAATTGCTGGAACTCAGAGACTGTATCGGGTGAATACGTTTCCTGTTCCCCGTTATCTGTTGCAAAGGTCACGGTCAGGTCTTCTGATTCTTGCCCGAGCCGTTGACCGCTGGATATACTTGGGTCTTCATAAATGGGCTGGAGAGTATCACCGTCCAGCATGTAGGTTTGGATGGTCGTCCACTCATCCACGGTATAGGAACAATACTGTTGCGTCTCCGTATGACATTCCTCCACCACTTCCGAGTAGCCGTTGCCTCGATCGATTGTCCTTTGCTCGCAAACATCCCGGCTTTCATCTCGACACGATACGTTATAGGCATCCGAGGGCGGACTGCCTGGCTCGTTGTTGTAATCCACGGCGCGGATCTCCTGTAAAGGGACGGTCGTCTGCCAGTGTACATCCACCACGGTCGCCTGGACGGATTGGGAGGGGAAGATGAACAGTGCTGCAATTGCTACGCAACAGATGGCAACCGCGGCGAGAATCCCACCAATCAACATCCAGTTGGTCTTTTTCGGGGCCGTCAGTTTGCCGATGCCAGCCTGCGCCTGCGGCGCCAGGGACGGGGCAACGACTTTGGGCAACGGCGATCCACAATTGGCGCAGAGGGAATTACTGCCCGGGTTTTCTGTCCCGCAGTTGTCGCACTTGATCACTTTTGGCTGCTGCGCCGCGGGAGGCACCTGCATCACTCGTCCCTCCGCGCGGGCTTTGCCTTCTGCTAAATCTCCGCCGCATTGCGAGCAGGTTTTGGCGGTGGCAGGGTTACGCGTGCCGCAGAACCCGCAATGGATGTCTGCACCCGCCTGCGCTGCCTGGATTGCGTCCTTGTCTGTTACGAATTTTCGTTCGGAGGGAAGTTCAAACTGCACGTTCTCCGGCTGTGGTGCGCCGCAATTTTCACATGTTTTCGACCCGCCCTTGTTACGAGTGTCACAGTTCGGGCAGGTCCATTCATTTTGGATATATCCAAGAGTTCGTCTGCGTGCCATCAGTGCTCCTTTTTCTCAGCGAGCAATTATAAAAGATGATTTGGAAAAACCACGCTGTTGGCATATTTGTAATTCTCTTCCAATTAGTATCCATGCCACTTGCGGATTTCCTCGATGCGGGAATCGCAATCCGGCTCATGATGCGGGTTTGGATCGCCCGCCTCAAACGCCCCTTTGCCGGTCGCCGCGGCAAAGACCGCTTCTGCCCCGTTCGCCACGTTCAGCGGGTCATAGCCGCCCTCCAGCACAAAGACGATTCTGCTATCACAGAATTCCTCTGCCAGGGCAATGACCTTCTGTGCCAGAATGGAATACCCTGCGGTGGACAACCCAAGCATGGTGATGGGATCGTTCCAATGCGCGTCGAAGCCGACCGAGACGAGAATCATCTGAGGCTGGAACGCTTCGCTGAACGGGCTAAATAGCCGGTCTGCCAGTTCCGCATAGACCCTGTCTCCCGCGCGCGCTGGCAGCGGCACGTTGACGATCCGTTTTCTGGCATGAGGCGCCTCTTCGAGCCAACCAGTGCCGGGATAAAACCCGGGCTGATATTGATGCACCGACAAGAACGCGACGCGTTCTTCCTTAAGAAAGGCAGCTTGCGTGCCATTCCCATGATGGGCATCATAATCAATGATTGCGACGCGCTCCAGTCCATTTGCAAGCGCATCGCATGCTGCGACGGCAATGTTATTGAAAATGCAAAACCCCATGGCGCGGTCCGGTTCAGCATGATGCCCAGGCGGGCGAACCAGTGCGAAGGCATTTTTTGCGTCCCCTTTGAGAACAGCGCGAGTGCAGGTAATGACACCACCCGCCGCCCGTAATGCATCCTCAAAAGAGGATGGTGTGACGTACGTAGGAGCATAGTCAATGATGCCGGGTGCATCCTCTCGACAGACTCTTTCCAATGCCGAGATCAACCTGGGATCGTGAACGTACGCGATCTCGTCACGAGTTGCCGGTGTTGTTTCGATTAACTCTGCATCGAACGAGTCAAGCCGCGGAGTTAATACATCCAGCCTTGCAGGTCGTTCAGGATGATCTGGATAAACATGGCTGGGCGAGGAGACAAGTGTATAAACAGTTTTCATAAATTTAATTATATTCCCATCCCTGGTCCTGAGTCCGCAACATGCAGGCAAGGCATACAAGAAACCGCCGCCTCGCTAGCATGGGGGGGACATGCTAACCGCAGGCGGCGGGTAGACACCTAATACCAATAAAGGGAGGGCAGGTGTCAATGCATTCAATATAACCTCGAATAAAATTTGCGACATTAAAGAACGATTAGAAACCATACAATTTTGGTCTGAAATTATCCCCCAAATTTCTCATAGAATGTCAGGCAATTTATTTGCGTCTTTTTTCCTCGAAGAATTTCAACCAGTCATCCACTTCTTTTGGCGAAAGTGTACGATCCTCCATTGGCTTGGGAGCTGAGCTGCGCGCATGTTTCAACATCCCTGCAAACGCCTCCGATGACATGACCTCTGCCTTTACCGCGCGTGCTTCTGCCTGAACCTGCCTGTCAGAGGAAACAACCGTCCAGTTCCTGGCACTTCTCCCCATCCTCTTCAATTGGAGGCGGATGGCGTCATCGGCTGTGGTTCCCAGTCTCACAAAATGCGCGGTGACGGATCCCTGTTTGCGGGTCCCGGCGTGAGGCCCTGGCGCTCCATCAAAGAAGACCTCCACTTGCCTGCGTTCGAGCCGGCAAAATTCCTGCAGGATGGCAATCAGTTCCATCTCATCATCGATCGAATCAAGATGGAGTCCCAGCTTGGGAATCAAATTGTGTCCATCGATCAGATAAGGCATATCCAATTGTACCTTGCGCTTATTTTGTTCGCAGGCGGTGAGCAAAGGTAGGGTAGGGTTTTCTCTATTTGACACTTAATAAGATATATTTCGTATATGACGTAGGTGTTTGATCACCAAGTCTTACTATGTGTTTTATAATGGAGCGCACCGTTGCCCACTTGATCGATACGCGTTCCTGACTTCGATAGGAGAAAAAATGGCTGAACGAAAACCCGGTAAGTTTATTGTCCCTTCTCAGGGTGGCGCAATGCGCAGCCTTGTACAGCGCCTTAAGTTGATTGGCAGACTGATGGCTGACTCGCGCGTGAACGTCTTTGTCAAGGTACTGCCCCTCGCCTCCCTGGGATATCTGTTTTTGCCTGCCGATCTGATTCCGGTGGTTCCATTTATCAGTGCTCTTGATGACGCCGCCATCCTGTGGATTGGCTCGACTCTTTTTGTGGAATTGTGCCCGGATAATGTGGTACAGGAACATATGGATGCACTGGAAACGAATCTGGTTGATGACACGGGCGAAATCGTGGATGCTGACGCGACGGATATAAACGATAACCGATAAATGAAAAGATTAATAGTTTTACTCGTATTAACTGTTGCGGCTTGCAACGGTTTAGATACCCCTACCTTGCCTCCCGCTGCGAACACCCCGACAATTGCCTCCGAAACTGAGACATCCTTTCCACCGACAGATGTGGACGCCACCTCCACCTCTGAGCCGGTCCCTTCCACGGAAACGCCCGGCAGCGCCGCCACATTCCCTGACCCCAACGCGTACCAGTGGCAGCAACTGCCTGTTTCCGGCCTTCAGCGTCCTGTGGACCTTCAACCTGATGGGTCCGGGCGATTATTTGTTATCGAAAAAGCAGGACGGATCAGGATTATCGAAAACGATCAACTGCTGGAAACGCCCTTCCTTGATATTACGGATCGCGTGGGCAGTAATAGCAACGAACAGGGATTATTGGGTTTAGCCTTTCATCCGCAATATGCCGAGAATGGTCGTTTCTTCATCAACTATACAGATACGAGCGGAGACACGGTCATCGCGCGCTTCCAGGTCTCGAGTGACCCGAATAGCGCAGACCCCGACAGTGAAGTGCAGTTATTAGGTGTAGAGCAGCCCTTCCCCAACCATAATGGAGGCGTGCTTGCCTTCGGACCGGATGGGTATTTGTACGCGGGTCTGGGCGACGGTGGTGCTGCGGGTGACCCGCTCGCGAACGGGCAAAACACTGAGACTCTGCTCGGCAAGATCCTGCGCATCGATGTGGACTCGGCTGACCCGTATGCCGTCCCGGCTGACAACCCGTTCGGGAATGAGATCTGGGCATACGGCTTACGCAACCCCTGGCGTATGTCCTTCGATACATCCACCGGGGATCTCTACATCGGAGATGTGGGGCAGGGGGAATGGGAGGAGATCGACTTCCTCCCCGCGGGCTCTCCTGGCGGCGCGAACTTTGGCTGGGACCATCGCGAAGGTGCGCATGATTTCGAAGGCGGCGGACCCGAGGGGATGATCGATCCGGTTGCTGAGTATAGTCACGCGGAAGGCGGCTGTTCTGTCACCGGCGGATACGTCTACCGCGGCTCCATGCCTGAGTGGAATGGAATTTACCTGTACGGCGATTACTGCACGGGAATCATCTGGGGCTTGATCGGCTCAGGCAATAGCTGGCAGAACCAGCAGCTCTTTGATGTGGATATCACCATCACCTCCTTTGGTCAGGATGGATCAGGCGAGATTTATCTCATCAGCGATAACGGAGGGATTTATCGCCTTGTGCGCCAATAGAACCGCCGATCCAACTTACAATGTAGATAAGCCGTATCTGGAATAGGTAGATTGTCATATCAATTTGGGACGCCTGTCACTGGCAGGCGTCTTTTGTTCGATATAAAATGACATCTGTAAAAACTCTCTCCTCCCTCTGAGTTGGTCTTGGCTGCCCCGCCTGCGATGGCGGGGTATGCCGTTAATGGTATAACGAAGGCGTAATTGTATGCGCTTCGTTCGACTTCCCATCTGTCTGCTTATCTTCTTCCTTGTGGCTTGTAATGAGCAGGCGACAGGCACGCAAATTTCAATTCAGCCCTCCGCCTCACCGACCCCTACAATTCAGACAGCCCTTACGCAAACGATCACGGCAAGTCCAGTTGTTTCTCAAGCACCATCTTGTGAAGAGTGGCAATCCTGGCCTGTCATTCCGGCTGTGAGTAAAACCGTACGTGAGTTATATCAACGCGGTCAGACGGATGGCAACAATCCGCGTGCATTCTCCAAGATAGGGGATGGAGAAATCTCCACAGCATGGTTTTTTACGATGTTCGATCTGGGTGAAGAGCATTATGACCTGGGACCTCATCAAAACCTGCTGCCTGTCATTGAGTATTTTGCCAATTCGTTCGGGCGGATCGGGATATCGGCAAGGCGCGGTTTCAACACGCACCGAATTCTGGATCCCTCGATGAGCGATCGTTCTCTATGCGAGTCTGATGAATCTCCTCTGACCTGCGAACTGCGCCTGCACCAACCAGCATTCGCCATCCTTTCCCTGGGGACCAATCAGGTCTGGCAGCCGGAAGAATTCGAAGCGGGAATGAGACAGATTCTTGACATCCTCCTGGCGCAAAACGTGGTGCCGATTCTCTCTACCAAAGGCGACAATTTGGAACGCGACCATCGCATCAACCGGACGATCGCCTGCCTTGCGCAGGAATATGAACTTCCGCTCTGGAACTTTTGGGCGGCGATCCAGCCGCTTCCTGCACACGGGCTCCAACCTGATCTTGAGCACCTTACGTACGGCATCCCGGATTTCGACGATGAGCGTGCCATGCAATCCGCATGGACGCACCGGAACCTGACCGCGCTGCAGGCACTCGAAGCGGTCTGGAGAGGCGTAACGGTGCAGCGATAATGTGCTCTTGACACACCCGTTATTTTAGAGATAATTACATCAATCCAATAAAGGCTGTGACAGAGGAAAGTAGACTGGCAGAAGCCGCCAGAGAGGTGCAGCCGCCGCAGGCGTGCTGGAAGCTGCGCTCGACCGAAATCAGTTGAAGTTCCCTCTTGAGCTGTGAAGGTGAAGAATGTGACCAGTGTCGCATTTGGTAGTCCAATCCGCAATCCCAGCGTTAAAGGGGAGGCTGATGTTAGTCAGCACAGAGAGAGTCATCGCACAGATGACTAATTTGGGTGGTACCGCGGAATGCTTGCGTAGAGCCTTCCGTCCCATAGTGGACGGAAGGTTTTTGTTTTTACGGAATGTCATTGCGAGGGCATTCGTCCTGAGCGTAGTCGAAGGACTGCCCGAAGCAATCTCCCCTTCCATAAGATTGCTTCGGCAGGCTCGGTTTCGACACCGCACTGGTGTACGGTGCCAGTGTACAAGCGAGAAAAGCACTCGCTCTACTCAACCAGCGCCACTCCTCGCAATGACAGACAATAAGTAAGACGGAGGTTTCGTATGTTAGATAAACTCAATGAGATCGAAAAGAACGCATTGGAAAGCCTGAACGCCATCAACGATCAGATCGCATTGGAAGCCTGGCGCGTCGCAAATGTTGGGCGCAGTTCACCGCTGATGCAGGTCTTTGCCGGGTTGGGAAAACTCTCAAAGGAGGAGAGACCCGCCGCCGGCGCGGCGGCGAACCGCGTGAAGGTGGCGTTGGAAGGTGCCTTGTCGGAGCGTGCCGAGGCAATCAAAGCCGCGGCGTTGGCGAAGTCCCTCGAAGAGGAACAACTCGATGTGACGCTGCCCGGGCGTGGAATCCATCTGGGACGATTGCACCCGTCCACGCAGCAGCTGCGCCGCGTGCTGGATATCCTGGCAGATATGGGTTTTCAGGTCTATACCTCGCGCGAAGTGGAGACGGATGAGATCAATTTCCAATTGTTAAACTTCCCGCCCAACCATCCGGCGCGAGACATGCAGGATACATTCTTTATTGAAGCCGGCGCAGGGCAGGACGCTGATAATCCGATCGTTCTGCGCACACATACCTCGCCCGGGCAGATCCATGCAATGCGCGAGTTCGCGGCAATGAACCCGGAGAACCCGCCGCCGATCCGTATCGCACTGCCAGGCATGTGCTTCCGTTATGAGCAGATCACAGCCCGCTCGGAGATCCAGTTCAACCAGGTGGAGGGACTGGTGGTGGGGGAGCACATCACCTTCGCCGACCTGAAAGGCACGCTGATCGACTTCGCACGCAGAATGTTCGGTCAGAATGTGCGGACGCGCTTTCGCGCATCCTATTTTCCCTTCACAGAGCCATCCGCCGAGATGGACGCAGAATGTTTTGTGTGTGGCGGCAAAGGCTGTGCGGTCTGTAAGAATTCAGGCTGGCTCGAGATCCTTGGCTGCGGGATGGTGCACCCGATCGTACTGCAGAACGGCGGATATGATCCCGCGCGTTATTCGGGCTATGCCTGGGGCATGGGACCTGAACGCCAGTTGATGCTGCGCTACAAGATCGATGATATTCGATACTTCTGGGGCAATGACCTGGGGTTCCTGGAGCAGTTTTAGATGAGAGAGTAGAGAGAAGAGAATAAAGAGTAGTCTAAGAGGTTGAAATGAGTATAGAAGGATTGAATAGACTAAAAGTTTGGACGAGAGCAAAGGATTTCGCGCTCTTGATCTACAAAGAGATTTTGCCCAACCTTCCGGCTGATGAGAAATGGAATCTAAATCAACAACTCAGACGCTCTTCTTTGAGTATTTCTGCAAATATTGCAGAAGGATACGGCAGGTTTTACTATCAAGACAATGTTCGATTTTGTTATGTGGCACGTGGATCCTTGGAAGAGGTTCTAAGCCATTTGACTTTTGTACATGACATGAGCTTTATTTCCGATGGGCTCTACAAAGAACTCACTGATGAAGGTGATGAGATCGATAAAATGCTCAATGGCTATATTTCCTATCTAAAGAAGAGCAAACAAGGTGCCAATGAGCCTGGAGCGAATTATGCTTCTCATGAAGAATCTACTCTCTACACTACTGAGTCAAGCGAAGAGAACACAGGTTTTGAAAACACTGCTCTCTAATTATCAAATCTCTACTCTCTCCTAATACGGAGCAAACTATGAAACTACCAATATCATGGCTGAAAGACTATATTGACCTTGATGGTCTGTCTGTGGAAGAAATCGCTCGCAAGTTGACTCTTGCCGGGCTGGAAGTGGATGAGATCAAGTACGCAGGTCTGCCCCTGCCCACCCATGAAGGTGGAGAACGGCACGAGTTCAAGACCAGCGGCATTGGATGGGACCGCGACAAGATCGTCGTGGCGGAGATCCGCGAGGTGAACCCGCATCCCAACGCGGACCGGTTGACGCTGCTCGATCTGTATGATGGACAACAGAGTCAGGTGGTGCTGACCGGTGCGCCAAATATCTTCCATTTGAAGGGTACAGGCAAGCTGCCCAAACCGATCAAGGTGGCGTATGCAAAAGAAGGCTCGACCATTTATGACGGCCATGCCAACGGACTTGTGCTCACCACCCTTAAGCGCGCCAAGATTCGCGGCGTTGAGTCGTACTCGATGGTCGCTTCGGAGAAGGAACTTGGTATCTCCGAAGAGCATGAGGGGATCATCATCCTCGATGAGAATGCGCCGGTCGGGATGCCGCTTGCCGATTATATGGGTGACGCGGTGTTGGATATCAGCATCGTGCCGAACATGGCGCGCAACGCAAATGTCATAGGTGTGGCACGCGAACTTGCCGCGCTGACGAGTCGCCCTCTCCGGAAGCCGGACCTTCACTACGAGACAGACGGCCAATCGGTGGAAGAACTGGTCTCCATTGAGATCACGGAGCCGGAACTCAACCCGCGCTTTGTGCTTGGATTAATCCGTGATGTGGAGATCAAGCCCAGCCCCTATCAGATCCAGCGCCGCTTGAGGCTGGCAGGCATTCGTCCCATCAACAACATTGTGGATGCGACAAACTATGCCATGGTGGATCTCGGTGAGCCACTGCACGCGTTCGATTATGACGCCCTCAAAGACCGAGCAGGAAAGAAACATGTAAAGATCATCACGCGCGCTGCAAAGGATGGCGAGGTACTTACCACGCTGGATGGCGTGAAAAGGAAACTTACTTCCACTAACGTGCTTGTGTGCGACGAGAAGGGTCCCGTTTCGCTGGCGGGTGTCATGGGCGGCGCGGAGACCGAAGTGTATGACGCGTCCGAAGAAGTGCTCGACGCCAAGAGCCCCGAGACGCAACCCGGCAGCATGCAGCAGGGGAAAGCCAGTGTGCGCGGTACGAGCACGGTCAACATCCTCCTGGAAGGCGCGGCGTGGAACTTCATTAATATCCGCAAGACTGCAAAGCAGCACAACCTGCCCTCGGAAGCCTCCTTCCGATTCTCGCGCGGTGTGCATCCCGCTCTCGCCGAACAGGGTGTACGGCGCGGGTTGCAACTGATGGCAGCCTGGTCCGGTGGGAAGATCGCGCCCGGGCTCGTGGACGAATATCCGCTGAAACCGAGAGATCCAATCATTACCGTCACTCCAAAAGACGTCAAACGCTGGATCGGCATTGATCTCATGGTGAACGAAATTGCTGAACTGCTCACGCGCCTCGAATTCGAATGCACAATCGAGAACGACTGTGTAGATGCAAGGACGCCTCCTCATCGTCTCGATATTGGTGAAGGCATCGTGGGGCTTGCAGATGTCATCGAAGAGGTGGCACGCAGTTATGGCTACGACCGTATCCCTGAAACGCGCATGGCAGACACGCTCCCGCCGCAGATCGGCAATCCCGGATACGAATGGGAGGAACGCGTGCGCGATATCCTTGTCAACCTTGGGTTACAGGAGATCGTCAGCTATCGCCTGACCTCGCCGGAACGTGAAAGCCGCCTCATCCCGCGGAATGAATATGTCGCGCTTGCCAACCCGATCACACCGGAACGCCGCGTCCTGCGGCGGAGTCTACTTGCCTCTGTGCTGGAATCGGTCGAGGAAAACGCGCGGGCTGAATCCATCGCGATGTTCGAACTGGGACCCGTCTTCGAGCCGCGGAAAAATGACCTCCCAAATGAGGTGGGTACACTTGCCCTGGTGATGACCGGCGCGCGCATCCCGACAGCATGGGACGTGAAGGATTCACCCATGTATGATTTCTACGATGTGAAGGGGCGTATCGAGCTCCTGTTGAGTGGACTCCGTTATCAAGATGTTTCCTACACTCCAACCGATTCTGTCAGTTACTTGCACCCGGGCAAAGGCGCGGAAGTGAAAGTGAACGAACAGGTTGTAGGCGTGTTCGGTGAACTGCATCCGCTGGTCAAAGAGAAATACGCGGTCGGTGATGCGCCCCTCATCGTGGCAGAGTTTGACCTTGCCTCTCTGCGATCGCTGGAGCCCGCGTTTGGCATCCTGCCGGTTTCGGAGTTCCCGCCGGTCTATGAGGATATCGCGGTCATTGTGGACGAGTCGGTGCCCGCGGCGCGTGTCGAAGCGTTGATCAGGCAGACAGGTGGAAAGACCGTGACGAATGCCCGTCTGTTCGATATATATCGCGATGAGAAGATCGGTGCAGGAAAAAAGTCGCTGGCGTACAGCCTCACCTATCAATCCGATAAGACAATGACCGATGCTGAAGCCGCGGCAATCCGTAACAAGATCGTGAAGCGCCTCGAGCATGAGGTCGGCGCCAGGCTAAGGAGCTGATTTCAATCCGCAAACGGGAATCCTGTATCCTGTTTGGCTGGTGTATACTCACGGCATATTCATTTCAAGGAGCTGAGAATTATGAATAACAGGAATGCCCCTATGATTGCGACCGGCGTGGCGGCGGTCCTATGCGGCTGCCCGGGACTCTTCGGCTTGTGTTTTGGCGCAACGACGATGCTTGCAGGTGTTACGCCGGGTGCAGAGATCGATGTGTTTGGCAGGACAGATCAGGCATCTGCCTTAACCATGGGAGGGCTTGTCCTGTGCTTAAGCATTATTTCGACAGCCATGCCTTTGATTATATGGTTTGTGACAAGGCGAAGAGCATCCACGTCCCCCTCCGAGAATGAGCCTCTGCCTCCCGCAAGTTAATTGACTGATGAAACAAAAACAGCGGCGGTGCTTAGCACCGCCGCTGTTTGATTCCTGCAGGAACTATCTCACGACAATGGTGAGCGACATTGTGCAAAACTCCCGGTTGCCGGTGCGCAGGATCCAGGTGGTCGTATACGTCCCGGGGTCCTTGGGCGCCTGCATATCCACCCCCAGATCTATGGAGTTGCCCGCTCTTACATTTTCATCCAGATCATAACCAGAGATCTTATGAATTTTGTCGCCGCTGTCGTAGAGGTGATCGATGCTTGTGCGGTCCCAGTTCCTCTGGCCGTTGTTTCTGACAGTCCAGATCGCATCGAAGTCCTCGCGCGGGTCGAAATCACTGCCATTCGCCGGAACCACTCTGGTTACCTGGCACGAGTAGTTTTCTGAGCTGGTCCCACCGCCGCTGCTCGTAAAGGTGGGGATGACCAGGGGTGTGGGTGTGGAAAGGACAAAGATCACCGTGGAGGTGGGTGTGGGCGAGGGAGTCTCTGTGCTGACGGTCGGTGTGATCGTCGGACTCGGTGTTGACGAGGGCATCGCCGCGGCGGTCTGTGTGGAGGCAGCATTCACCGTTTGAGCGATAAAGGTGTTGACCGCGCCCGGATCCACTGTCGGAACCGACGGTGTGGTAAACGTGGGGACACATGCCATGATCAGCGCAAGAGCGATACCCCAGACCAACAACTTTGTTTTTTGTGTTGCTGCCATATTTTCCTCTTCCACTTCTGGACGAAATCAGAATGCAGGCCGGCTGTTACTTCTCAACGATAATCGCAACATATGGATAGCACAGAGCGCCTTCCACAATGAACGTCATGATATGAGTGCCTTCCGTCAGGGGGGCAACTGCATCAAAGTCAACGGCGAATTGTGCGCCCGGTTTCAGCTCGGGCAGCTCAAGCCGGGTCCTGGAGGTCATTTGAGGACCGCTGTTATAGTGCAAGTCGAGTCCGGCAACCATCGTTTTCGTGCCGGTGTTGACGATCGTCCACTTGATGTCAAATGTGGCGCCAGGGCGGTAGACGGTATTGTCGATGGGTCTGCGGCGGATCGTATCGCAGGAAAACTCACGTTCTGTGGTTGTCCCGCCTCCACCTCCGCCTGAGACTGAGGTGGGCGGCCGCAATGCGGTTGCAGTTGGAATAGCGGTTGAAGTTTCAAGGGGTGTTGGAGAAGCAACCACGCCCGCCTCTGTCTGGGTTGGGAGCGTGGTGTTCGTCGCTTCAGGAACCGCGGACTGGGCGGCTTGAGTCAGGGCATTCTGCGCGGCAACGGTCAATGCGACGGAGGTCGCCACCTGGTTAGTAGTATCCTCGGGAGTTTGCGTTGGCTGGGCAGGCGCACAGGCGGATAGCAGAATGATCATTGCCGTTGTGAACAGCAGAACTTTTTTCGTCGACGGACTCATACATTTCTCCTTATGGTTCTTATTCTTCAGGTTTTGCTCCCGGGTCAGCAGTGCCTGAACCGATCCCAAGGGGCTGCCACTTCTTCTCATCCTTCAAGCGGTGCTGGATGCCATTACGCTCATGGGTCTCATCGAAGCCCTCGGGCTTGATGAACAGCTGCTCACCTTCCAGAAGGCCCGAGATGCCGCTTTGACCGGGCTCAGGGCGCTTCTCGCCTTTGAACTTCGCGGCATCGCTGGGCAGGTAATCGGTCGGCTCTTCATAGGTCGTTACATAGCCTTCGTAGTTGCGCAGGATGACTTTGTGATCGGACATACTCAGCAGGTAATTCGGCATGACAGGGATTTTCCCCCCGCCACCGGGCGCGTCGACGATGTACTGCGGGACCGCGTAGCCGGATGTATGCCCGCGCAAGCCTTCCATGATCTCGATTCCTTTTGCAACCGGTGTGCGGAAGTGTCCGGCGCCTTCCACCAGATCACACTGGTAGAGATAATACGGGCGGACACGGATGCGCACGAGGTCCTGTACCAGTTTGCGCTGGATGTGGACGTTATCATTCACGCCAGCCAGCAGCACAGACTGGTTTCCAAGCGGAATGCCTGCTCTTGTAAGACGGTCACAGGCTTGTTCGAGTTCCAGCGAAATCTCGCTGGAGTGGTTCACGTGGATGTTCAGCCACAGCGGATGATACTTTGCCAGCGTATCGCATAGTTCCTGTGTAATACGCATAGGCATAAAGACAGGCACGCGAGAGCCAATACGCACGATCTCAATGTGCGGGATTTCACGTAAGCGGCGGAGGATTTCCTCCAGGATTTTTGGTGCCAGCACGAGAGGGTCGCCGCCGGAGAGAAGAACATCGCGGACCTGTGGGGTACGCTTAAGATATTCGATCTGGAGTTCGAATTCCTGGCGTGAGAATGTCTGCCCGGGGTCACCGACGATGCGCGAGCGCGTGCAGTAGCGGCAGTACGAGGCGCACTGGGTAGTGACCAGCATCAAAACTCTGTCGGGGTAGCGGTGGACGAGTCCCGGCACGGGAGAGTGACGGTCCTCCGCCAGGGAGTCTTCCATCATCGCGGTGAAGGATTGCATCTCCTCCGAAAGCGGGATCACCTGCTTTCGGATGGGGTCGTCGGGGTCATTCGGGTCGATCAGGGAGATGAAGTAAGGGGTAATATCCACGCGGAACAGACCGCTGGTGTTCAACGCCTTGCGCTCAGATTCGTTCAGCGGGAGGACCTTCTCGATCTCTTCGACTGTATTCAGGCGATGGCTTAATTGCCATCGCCAATCATTCCACTTTTCATCGGGAACGTCGGCATAGATTGGAGCACGTTTGGAAACAAACGGGGTAGGCATATAATTTTCCTCCGGATAGGATAAGGGATTAACTAATATCAACACGACAAACGTTAAAATCCACCTGCGGAGGGTCATGGTCGGGTCGAAAGAAGCCGGCGAGTGTTACTTTCATATAGAGTATTGTAAGAGCAAACAAAAAGGGGGTCAATGACTCTATGAGTGAAGACGAAAGGAACAGTGTATAGTTATTCAGATTTTCGCCGAGTGGAACCATTTTCTCTTCAGAGGTGTATTTGCATAAGAATGAAGGACCTCTCCGGAGAGGCTCAGTGGACGAATCCACATTAGTGCGCCACGCTGCCAATGGCGACGCGTCAGCCTGGGAACCACTGGTGCTTCAGCACCAGGAGGCAGTGTTCCGGCTGTCGTATCTGCTCCTCGGCGACCCCGATGACGCGGAAGACGTTGCCCAGGAAACCTTTTTGCGCGCCTGGAAGCATCTCAAGCGCTTTGACCCAACGCGTCCGCTGCGTCCGTGGCTGTTGAGTATCGCTTCTAACCTGGCGAGCAACCGCCGCCGCTCGGCAGGAAGGTATCTGGCAGCCCTGACGCGTACGTTTCGCAATGAACCGCCCTATTCTACGAGCACGGAGGAGAAAAGCGCGCGGCACATGGAAGCGGGTGAGCTTTGGAAGGCTGTTCAGAACATGAGCGTGCCTGACCAGCAAATCATCTATCTGCGCTATTTCCTTGACCTTTCCGTCACAGAAACAGCGCAGGCGCTCAACGTCCCGGATGGGACCGTCAAATCCCGGTTGAGCCGGGCGCTGGAGCGATTGCGTGGAATTATTCAACAGGATTTTCCCCTGCTCGTCGAAGGGCACGAAGGACGTAAGGCATGACCGAACTGCAACAGGACCTCTTTGAAAAACAACTGGTTTCAATCTCCAGCGGTTTGGACTATCCGCGCACGCCGGATGTTGCCGCATCCGTGATGAAGCGGCTGCGTCCCGTTGCGCTCCCTCGGTTCGCATCCCGGCGCTTCGCCATGTCGCTGGCACTTATCCTGGTTCTGTTCTCGACCCTAATGCTGATCCCTCCGGCACGCGCCGCGATCCTCGAATTCATCGAGATCGGCATCGTGCGGATCTTCCGCGCCGAACCGACGCTGGTACCTCCGCCCAATCAGCAATTTCCTTCTACCATGGCTCCTGTCACTGCCACGCCCAGAGACACCTCACAACCACTGATTCCTATCCTCAACGATCTTGCGGGCGAGATGACCCTGGAAGCTGCCCGGCAGACAGTGAGCTATCCTATTCTTTTGCCGTCCTATCCACCGGATTTAGGTCTGCCCGACCGCGTCTTCGTTCAGGATGCCGATGGCGACATGACTATCCTGATCTGGACCGATCCTCAACAGCCTGACCAGATCTTGATGAGTCTGCATCTCATTCCTCCTGGCAGTTGGGCTGTCGACAAATTTGATCCGGCACTGATTCAGGAGACAACTGTCAACGGTCAACGCGCCATCTGGGCAATTGGTCCGTATCCCTTGCGGTTTTATAACGGCGAGCTCGAATACATGCGATTGATTGACGGTCATGTGTTGATCTGGAGAGAGGGCGACGTGACGTATCGCCTTGAGACGGAGTTAAGCCTGGAGGAAGCAGTCCAGATCGCGGAATCGCTGGAACCAATCCAATAACATAGTGGAACCAAACCTCCGCGAGTGGTGTATGGATGTTGAACTTACATGCACGAAAGGAGGTACGAATGATTGCTCGAATCCGACTTATCCTCGGTCTGGCTCTACTGTTGAGCCTGATCACATCGATGACAGCCTTCGCCAAGGGAGGCTTTTCTTTTATCACAATCACTGGTCCGGGTTTGAAAGAGTCAGTGCGTGTGACGGACACGGCATTGACGAATGATTTCTTCACCTTTGCCAACTTCTATGAAGACAGGACCAAGCCGCCCCCTGACCCCGGTGAGGGGTACGAGATCACGCGCCACTACGTGGATGGCAAACGCGACATAATTTTTGATCGCCTGCACTATTACCCTGATACGGGTTTTGTATTTTATGACGGGATTGAAAACGGTGAGTCTGAATATGACGGTGGGTGGTATACAGCCAGCTTTGATATAAGACCACTATTTGAGTCCGCCCTGTTCATACAAGCTGAAAAGAAACAACCCCTTGCATCCGTTTCTCAGTCCGAGAATTCAGCAGCTCAGCCGTCACCCGTTGCATTGGATCGCCAGTCTTTGACCATCGTCATCATGACACTTGGCGCCGGGCTGGCTGCTCTTGCTGCATTTGCGTTTTGGCGGCGTAAGCCTGCTAATCAATAGTTCCATTCATCTTTAGCCGGTATATGGAGGTTGCCATGCATTACAAAATTAAGATTGCACTTGGGTTTACATTATGGCTATCTTTGGTTTTCGCTCTTCCCGTGTTCGCCGGGGGGTGGGCAGTGATCACGCTCGACGAACTTCCAACAGATGTAGTTGCAGGAGAGCCGTTCACAGTTGGTTTCACCGTTCTGCAGCACGGCAAAACGCCGATGGCGGGGCTCGATCCTACCGTCACAGCAACGCTGTCGAAAGAAGATGGGTTCGCCGTCCGGGCAGAACCGGAAGGCACGCCCGGGCATTACATGGCGACACTTACATTCCCGAAGGAGGGAGAGTGGAACTGGTCTATCCAGGCGTTTACAATGGACCAGCCTATGCCAGCACTCCATGTGGCGGCGGTAGCCAGCCAGCCTGCGGTGAAGAATGAATCGGGAACTCCCGCTGTCCCGCCGTTGGTAGTCTTCCGCGGGCTGGCGTTCGCGATTGGGCTTGTTGGTCTGATCCTCGCCTACCAGCGAAGAAGCCGCCTCGGGCTGGCGTTGACGGTCGTCGTGATTTCCGTTGGGCTCGCCTCCTTTATGATGGGTTCGTCCATCTCAGAAGTGGAAGCGCAAACGGGGAGCGAGGAGTCCGCAAAAGCATCCTCACAACCAGCTGTCTCGCAGGTTGAGCAAGGACGCCAATTATTTATCGCAAAAGGATGCATCACCTGCCACTACAATACGCGGGCAGCAAGCCGGTCTGAATACTGGACGATCGAAATGGGTGCGCCCGATCTTTCCAACTATTCTTCCAGCCCGGAGATTTTGTTCATCAGATTGAAAGACCCAGCCGCCGCAAAATCTGATACACAGATGCCAAATTTGGGGCTCAAGGAAACGGAGATCGAAGCGCTCGTGGCATTCATCAATTCCAAGTAGTCCTCTGTCATTGCGAGCGGAGCGAAGCAATCTCTCATAAATTTAGCTTCTGAAACAGTATGAGAGATTGCTTCGTCGGGAAAAGCACCTCCTCGCAATGACGGGTGGTCAAGTGAACGGACAGTGATATTACGTCACTGTCCGTTTTCGTTTAACCCAATCGCATGCGATACAATATCGCAAAAAGGAAAGTGTATGGACCCAGCATCCACTCATGGCCTTTGGGCTGATTTATCTCGCGCAGATTTCACACCTGCCGACTCTGACATTACGGTGCTCGGCGTTCCGTATGACGGAGCTGTCTGCGCTCGCAAAGGCGCGGCGCTCGCACCTGAGAGGCTCCGCTTCTGGTCAACTCATTTGACGCCCTTCAGTGAAGACCGCACCAGGCTTGGTGACATCCGTATCTCAGATCTGGGGAACATCACTATCAGCGACCAGGAGCGGGATTTTGAGTCGGTCCGCGAAAAAGTAGCGACTCTGCCCAACATCCCGATCATCCTCGGCGGAGATCATTCCATCAGCATTCCGGTCTTGCGGGCGCAGCGTGAGCGTTACCAGGACGAACGCCTCGGCGTCCTCTGGGTGGATGCACACCCTGATCTGTGTGATGTGTTTACAGGTTCCAGACTTTCTCACGCCTGCGTGCTGCGGCGCGCGCTTGAGTTTGGAATCGATCCACAGGATGTTTGTATGGTGGGTGTGCGCTCATGGGAGGACCAGGAAATCGATCTGATCGAAAATGGAGGGCTCAACGTGTACACCGCGGCAATGGTTGCCGAGCGGGGCATGAGAAGCGTCGCCTCCAGTGTGTATAGTAAGTTAAACCGTTGCGATGCAGTCCATATTTCGCTGGACATCGATTGTCTTGATCCGGCGTTTGCACCTGGCACCGGGATTCCCGATTCGGGCGGCTTGACCTCACGGGAGGTGATCACGCTGATCAAGTCTATGCAGGGACTGCCCCTGGTCGGTCTGGATATCGTGGAGGTCTCGCCGCCAATCGACCCCTCGGAAGCAACGATCTTCGCGGCGCTGAAGATCATCATGGAATTTGTTGCCGTACTGGCCCGGCAGAAACAGAAATAAGAGAGGATCATTTGATGACGGTGGATGTGGAAAAACTGGAAGTGACTCATAATGAAGCCGATCACAGGTTTGAAGTGTGGATTGATGGTTATCTCTCCAAGCTGGATTACATTCGGGATGGGAAAAATTTCGTGATCACCCACGTGGGTGTTTATCCTGAACATCGAAATCAGGGAATCGCAGCAAAAATTGTACAAACGGGACTGGAGTATGCCAGGGATAATTCGCTGCGGGTCATTCCGATGTGCAGCTATGCTGCCGCGTACATTCGCAGGAATCCTCAATATGTGGAGTTGACCAGCCAGGAACGAAGTGAATGACGCGCCCCAATATTCGTTTTCGCCTGGCGAAGCGCGCCGACCTGCCGTCCATTGTTCGCATGTTGGCAGATGATGATCTGGGCAGCCAGCGTGAGCGATATGAAGATCCTTTGCCTGAGTCCTATTATTCTGCATTTGAACAAATGGACCGGGACTCGAACCATGAATTGATCGTTGCCGAGCAAGATGGGGAAGTCATTGGCACCCTGCACCTCATGTTTTTACCTTCCCTCAGCTTCCAGGGCAGCTTACGAGCGCAGATCGAATCGGTACGCGTGGAGAAGCAGTTTCAAAGCCAGGGCATCGGCAGCGCGATGATGGGATGGTCCATCCAGCGTGCCAGACAGCGAGGTGTGCAAATCATCCAACTGACGACGCACAAGACCCGCGAGGATGCATATCGCTTTTATGAAAGATTAGGGTTTGAAGGAACTCATCTAGGGATGAAACTGAGGCTGAAGTAAATCTATTATCTTTCTTCTTTCGTCTTTTTCACACTCTTTGCATTCTGGTGATTAAAAGCAAAATACGCACAAAATAGAGCGCATTTGCAAGTGGCGGGGACGCACACCTGCCCTGGCGGGCGGTGCCAGGGAGCGCAGGATTCGAACAGCGTCCCCTTTGGGGATACCATCCCTTCAATGGGGCGTGCGACCGAACAAAAACGCGCTCCTCACGGAACGCGTTCTTAAAGTGGCGGGGAGGACAGGATTCGAACCTGCGACCGAGGATTTCGCCCCGGTAACCGCTTAGCAGGCGGCCCCAATCGACCACTCTGGCACCTCCCCAATATTTGGTTTGAAAGTTCCAAGTTTACAGGTTGCAGGTTCGTGCATCGGCAACCTTTGAACTTGTTAACCTGCAACTCTCAGCGGAGGGAGTGGGATTCGAACCCACGTTGGTGTGACCCAAACATGTTTTCAAGACATGCGCCTTCAGCCGCTCGGCCATCCCTCCACAAACTCCCGATACGTTCGGGGGCGGAGCGATTTTACCATAACATTGGGTACCAATGACTTCTTCTGCATCGTTTTTACGTTTTGCTAATACTCGCGTGCTACACTTATATCTTCACGATCACCCAAACGCAATGCAGGTATTCGAGGAAGAGGCAGTATAATCTTTTTCCGACAAGGTAAAAATGCTGAAAAACTTCGTAAAAATATTTGGGGGCGACCCCAACAAGAAGACGGTTGAACAATTTCGCGCCATTGCCGAGCGAATCAACTCACTTGAACCTCAATATGAGTCATTAAGTGATGAGGCTCTGCGCGCCAAGACGGATGAGTTCAGAGAGCGGATCGCAGAGTCCGTAGGGAATTTGGACGGGCTTGAGAGCCGGGAACAATTCAAGGCGTGGCAGGATGCACTGGAAGAGGTCCTGCCCGAAGCATTCGCGGTGGTCCGTGAAGCCTCCAAGCGGACGATCGGCTTGCGCCATTTCGACGTCCAGATGATCGGTGGGGTTGCCCTGCACCGCGGTTCCATTGCGGAGATGCGCACCGGCGAGGGCAAGACGCTGGTCGCGACGCTGCCCGTCTACCTCAACGCGCTGCTTGGCAAGGGTATCCATCTCGTAACCGTCAATGATTATCTGGCACGGCGTGATGCCCGCTGGATGGCGCCCATCTATCACATGCTTGGGTTGTCGGTTGGCGTTCTGCAAATGGCAGCGGTCACAGAGAATGGCAAGAAGGCATTCCTGGTCGACTTTGAACGCGAGTCGCCTCATGAAGACCAGCGCCACCTGCGAATGGTGGACCGGCGGCTGGCGTATGAAGCCGACGTGACCTTTGGCACGAATGCCGAGTTTGGCTTTGATTACCTGCGTGATAACATGACGATGCGCCTGACTGACCGCGTCCAGCGCGCCCATCACTACGCGATTGTTGACGAAGTGGATAACGTATTGATCGACGAAGCACGTACGCCGCTGATTATCTCCGGACCTGCATCGGGTAACCTGGAATGGTATAGCAAGATGGCGCAGATCGTCAAACAGTTGAGACCCGAAGACTATGAACTCAATGAAAAGGATCGGAATGTGTCCATCACGGAGGTTGGGCTGGCGCGCGTCGAACAAATGCTGGGGCAGCCCCTCATGGACCCCGACCGTCCTGAGGATGTGACTCCCGAACAAGCGCGCTTGCGCGGCCACCTCGAACAGGCTCTGCGTGCACAATTTGTTTTCCATCGTAACAAGGATTATCTGGTGCAGGGCGGCAAAGTGGTGATCGTGGACGAGTTCACGGGGCGGCTCATGCCAGGCCGCCGCTGGAGCGATGGTCTGCACCAGGCGGTGGAAGCCAAGGAAGGCGCGAAGCTCGAACCGGAAAATGTGACCTACGCGACAATCACACTGCAAAATTATTTCCGTATGTATCAAAAGCTCGCCGGTATGACGGGTACCGCGCTGACCGAAGCCGAAGAGTTCAGCAAGATCTATAACCTGGAAGTGGTACCCATCCCGCCAAACCTCGAATATCAGGCGTTCGGTAATCAGGCAGTATTGACCGAAGTGAAGGCAAAGGATGAGGAGGGCTATTCCTATTCCTATTTTGCAAAGCGCGAGGATAAGGAACAAGCGCCACTCTTCTACCGCCGAAAAGATTACCCGGATATTATTTATAAGACCTTCGAAGCCAAGCTGCGCTCCATTGTGACGGAGATCGTGCGCGAGCATGTGCGTGGGCGACCGATGCTTGTAGGAACGACATCCGTTGAATCCTCTGAACTGCTCTCGAATCGACTCAAGGCGGAGCCAGTCCGCCGTTTGATGCAGATCGCTCTTGTCCGGCGGGTGTGGATGGAGGCAAACAAACGCGAGGAGGATGGGCGTCTCATCCCTGAGCTCCAGCCGTTCAACGAGCCCCTCGAAAAGGTGACGCCGGATTCGTTGCGTAAATTCATTCAACCGTTCGGGCTGACGAACATCAATCCTGAAGACCCATCCAACCTGCCTGTTGTCCTTGAAATTTTGCGGCTCGACGAGCAGGATGTGGAGCGCCTCAAAAAGGTCATGCAGGGCGGTGTTCCTCATCAGGTGTTGAACGCCCGCAAGCATACAGAGGAATCCCAGATCATCGCCGGGGCAGGCGCGTTCGGCGCAGTGACCATCGCCACGAACATGGCGGGCCGCGGTGTGGATATCAAGCTTGGCGGCGAGCTGGCAGAGGAAGCCATCGCTGCTGTAAACCGCGTGCTCGGAAAAGCAGGTTATGAGAACCCCTTTGATATGACTCAGGAGGAACGCCGCGAGGCATTGAAGGGTGTTGATCCGTCGAACTACGGCATCTACGATGCAGAGGTGAAACTCTTTTTGCAATACTTTGAAGATATGGAACGCGTCAAGGAACTGGGCGGTTTGCATGTGATCGGCTCCGAACGGCACGAAGCCCGACGCATCGATAACCAGTTGCGCGGGCGCGCGGCTCGTCAGGGCGACCCGGGTTCCTCCCGCTTCTATCTATCTCTTCAGGATGATCTGATGCGCCTCCAGGGCGGTTCGCAGGTGAGCAGCCTGATGGAGCGCCTGCGCGTGGATGATTCCCTGCCTCTGGAAGTGCGTCTGGTTGGCAATATTATCGAGCAGTCCCAGCACCGCATCGAGGGCGCGAACTTCGATGTGCGTAAACATCTGCTGGAATATGATGATGTGCTTAACAAACAGCGTACGCAAATCTATAACCAGCGTGACCGCATCTTTGTGAAAGAAGATTTGAACGACGATGTGGAGGAAATGCTGGAGCTGGAAGTGACTCAACGCGTCGAGGCAGGGCTTACCGACGAAGAAGGTCCCTGGAAATTGATCGCCTGGCTCGAGCAGGTCCAGCCGCCATTCATGAGCGGCGAGCGACTCTTCCCCAGCTTTGGTTTGTCCTTGCTGCTAAAAGAGTTGAATCAATCTTCTGATCTTCGACAATCGACCCTGGACTTAATCACCCGCGCCATCGAAACTGAGAATGCCCATCACCTGCGCGCCATCGAGCAGCTCATCGATCGGACCGAGGAAGGGCTTGATGTGCAGATCGCGGCGCGCGAGGATACTCTCGATGCATACCTCGAAGGTCTGGGTGACATGGAAGATGCAGAGCTCCCACGCCCGCAGAAGATGTTGGAGGAACTCAATACTCTCCTCGGCATGCAGTTAAGGCTAAACAATGAGCAGATGCGTGCGCTGGGCGAAGACCCGGCGGATTTAAAGGAAGATCTCCGCAATTTGATCTCTGCCAACCTAACGGTTCTATACGCTTCGCGCGTCATCGCTGCGGTGCAGAATCGCTTTGGCGAAGCCATAGCCGAGAAGTTCGAAATTTCCAACTGGGATGACGCGGCGGACAAGATCACCGAAGCCGCGGAGAATGCCTTGCAGCGCCGCCGTGAACGCCTGGTGGGCGACGCTGAGCGCGGTGGTCAGATCAAACACGATATTGATAATCTCATGCCGCGCGAGGTCAATGACACAACCAAAATCCAGTTATTGCTTTCGCTCTCACAGGGCGCGCGTACCGATTTTGACCAGAAGACCCACCGTCAGGTCAAGCGGGTTTTCAGCCGCTTTAGTTACGCATATCTGATTGCGCAGTTGCTGGAGGGGCAGCAAGCCGACCAGGTTGTGGAGGATATCCTGGCTCATCTCGAAGAAGCTGAGGAAGCTTTGCGCTATGCCTGGGGCGAGCGCGAGTATGCCCGCCTGTCGGCGAATGCCCAGCGGCTTGCCGATTTTGGAGTGGCAGCCAGGATGGCGTTCGGGGAGCAGAGGCTGAATGAAGCAGTGGCAAGCCTCGGGGAGTCTGACCGGGAGGCATTGGTTGAGGCGATCGGGCAGTATGCGCTGAACGATGTCCATCGGCAGTTGTTCCTGGGCGCGACCACCGAACTATGGGTTGATTACCTGACACGCATCGAGGCGCTGCGAGTTTCGATCGGTCTGGAGGCTTACGCCCAGCGCGACCCGCTGGTACAATATAAATCGAAAGCGTCTGAAATGTTCGCGCAGCTGGTGGAAGACATTCGCGGGTTGGTTGTCAGCCGAATCTTTGCTTACCAGCCCAGACCCGTGGAGATCACACCTGTCGAAGTATCCAATGCGCCTGCTGCTGCTGCTCAGACAGCACAACCCGATCACGGTAAGAAAAAGAAACGCCGGCGACACTAAATGATCAATGTCATTGCGAGGAGCTGTTGGTCAAGATGCCTGCATCGAGATCAACGCGACGAAGCAATCTCATCGCTGTACTTATTTTAGAAATTCTGGAAAACAGCAGATTGCTCACCTGCACTGCACCGTACGCAGTGCGGCGCAAGTGTCGCAACGTGCGCTCGCAACACTTGCACCGGCATGCAAGTGCAGGTGTGACATTAAAAAAAGAGTATGTCAACAGCAGAACGCGTTACCGCTTCTCTTAATACCTATCGCGCCCTCCCAAAGGTGGAGTTGCACCGTCATCTGGAAGGATCGCTGCGATTGGATACCATGGTCGATATTGCCCGCCAGCATGGTATTACCATCCCGGCAGACGTCCTGCGGTTGAGCACATTGGTCCAGATTCAAGAACAAGACAAGTTCACGTTTCAGAACTTTTTAGCCAAATTCAATACACTGCGCCTGTTCTATCGTTCACCGGACGCCATCCATCGCATCACGCGCGAAGCGGTGGAGGATGCAGCAAGAGACAATGTGCGCTATATGGAGCTGCGTTTCACTCCGGTGGCTCTCAGCCGCGCGGAACGCTTCCCGCTGCATGACGTCGTGGACTGGGTCATCAGCAGTGCAGACGAAGCGGCAAAGAAACATAATGTCACGGTGCGCCTGATCGCTTCGATGAATCGACATGAAAGTACAGAACTGGCTGAACAGGTGGCATGGCTGGCAGTCGAGCATCTAAACGATGGGATGGTGGCGATCGATCTGGCAGGAAATGAGGCTGAGTTCAAGACGGAACCCTTCTACGGAGTGATCAAAGAAGCTCGTCAGTCCGGTCTGCATGTGACCATTCACGCAGGGGAATGGGGACCCGCGACCAACGTGAAGGAGGCGATCGAGGAACTGGGCGCCGAACGGATCGGTCACGGGGTGCGCGTGCTGGAGGATGAAAACGTTGTGGCGCTGGCGCGTGAGCGCGGGACCGCCTTCGAGGTCTGTGTCACCAGCAATTATCAATCCGGCGTGATCGGCTCGCTCGACACTCATCCACTGATGAAAATGATGGATGCGGGACTGAACGTCACAATCAACACGGATGACCCCAGCATCTCGCGCATCACCTTAAGCCATGAATACTATACGGCCTGTGAAGACCTGCACATGTCGCAATCTACACTCAGACAGCGGATCGTTGCCGCGGCGCACGCCTGCTTTCTGCCTGAGCAGGAGAAGCAAAATCTGGTGAAGCAGTTGAACAAAGACTTGAGATTGTAAACATCACCACAAGTATTCCTGGGCTTACCCCAGGACACGCAAGGATATCAAAGGCGCTCCTTTGTGTTCTTCACGGATTGTGGTGTGATTATTTCACACACCAAAGGAGACACAATGAATGATTTTTTCAACGCACGTGACGTATTAAAAGTGGGGGATAGAGAGTATGTTATCCACCGCCTCGACGCGCTGGAAAAGGCGGGGCAGACGAACCTCAAGCGGCTCCCGTTTTCCATCCGGGTCGTCCTGGAAGCGGCGCTCCGTCAATGCAATGACAGAGAGATCACTCAAACCGATGTAAAAAACATCGCCGCGTGGACGCCCAGGGCAGTGCGCCCCGGGATTCCATTCTTGCCAGCGCGCGTGATCATGCAGGACTTCACGGGCGTCCCCGCGATCGTAGACCTGGCAGCCATGCGGTCCGCCGTGGCTCGGCTGGGCGGTGACCCAAAACGGATCAACCCGCTTGTGCCCGTGGACCTGGTCATTGACCATTCCATCCAGGTGGATTTCTTCGCGACAACCGATGCCCTCCAACGTAATACCGAAGTCGAATTTCAGCGCAATCGCGAACGCTATGAATTCCTCAAATGGGGACAGAATGCCTTTCGCAATTTCCGCGTCGTCCCGCCGATGACCGGAATTGTCCATCAAGTCAATCTTGAATATCTCGCTGATGTGGTCGGAACCCGGACTCTCCCAACCGGCGAAACCGCCGCCTTCCCCGATACGCTGGTTGGCACCGACTCACATACCACCATGATCAACGGCCTTGGTGTTGTGGGCTGGGGCGTGGGCGGCATCGAAGCCGAAGCGGTGATGCTGGGTCAGCCCATGGATATGCTTTTGCCTGACGTGATCGGTTTCAGGCTGTACGGCAAGCTGCGCGAAGGCGTCACCGCCACCGACCTCGTGCTGACGGTGACTCAGATGCTGCGGCAGAAAGGCGTCGTGGATAAATTCGTCGAGTTCTTTGGCGAGGGACTCAATAGTATGTCATTGACCGATCGCGCCACGATCGGCAACATGGCTCCTGAATACGGCGCGACGATCGGCTATTTCCCTGTGGATGAGGAAACACTGCGATACATGCGGCTTACAGGTCGCTCTGAAGAGGTGATCGCGCGGACCGAAGCGTACATGCGCACTCAGAGACTCTTCCGTGAAGACTCCTCGCCCGACCCCGAATTCACCGACACCCTCGAGCTGGATCTTGCGTCTGTTGTCCCTTCATTAGCCGGACCCAAACGCCCGCAGGACCGCGTGGCACTCTCTGACCTGAAAACGGTTTTCCAGAGCACACTCACGGCGCCCGTCAAGGAACGCGGGTACGAGCTTTCTCCTGAGGCGCTGGCACGCGAGGCGACGTTCGGCACCAATGGCGGCACGCAGAAGATGAAGCATGGCGCAGTTGTCATCGCCGCGATCACATCCTGTACGAACACGTCCAACCCTTCTGTGCTGCTCGCCGCGGGACTGGTTGCAAAGAAAGCGATTGAAAAAGGACTCAACGTCAAGCCGTACGTCAAGACCTCGCTTGCGCCCGGCTCGCGCGTGGTCACCGAATACCTCAAACAGTCCGGTCTGATCGACCCGCTTTCCCAGCTGGGCTTTAACGTGATCGCCTATGGCTGCACGACTTGTATCGGGAATTCCGGTCCGCTGCCGGGCGAGGTTGCCAAAGCGGTCACCGGTTCCGATCTGGTCGCTGCCGCGGTCATTTCCGGTAACCGCAATTTCGAGGGACGCGTCCATCCGTTGGTGAAAGCGAACTTCCTGGCTTCTCCACCACTTGTGGTCGCGTATGCCCTGGCTGGCACGGTCGATATAGACTTGAACAATGAATCCCTGGGAATCGGCTCGGATGGCCAGCCCGTCTATTTGAAGGACTTATGGCCCTCCCAGCAGGAGATCAACGACGCGATCGCAGCCAGTGTCAAAGCCGAAATGTTCAAGGAAAGGTATGCCGATGTGTTCAGCGGCTCAGACATGTGGCAGGAGATCAAAATTAAGGAAGGCGATATCTTCGAGTGGAGCGAAGAATCCACCTACATTCATCACCCACCTTACTTCCAGACTCTTACGCTGGACCTGCCTCCGATTCAGGAGATCAAGGGTGCGCGGGTTTTGGGCGTTTTCGGTGACTCGATCACAACTGATCATATCTCGCCGGCAGGCAACATCGCCACCGACTCTCCAGCCGGGAAATTCCTGCAGTCACGAGGCGTCCAGCCCAAGGATTTCAATCAATACGGGACGCGTCGCGGCAATGACCTTGTCATGGCGCGCGGCACATTTGCAAACATCCGCCTGAAGAATCTCATGGTCACTCCTAGGGAAGGCAATTGGACAAAACACCAGCCTTCCGGTGAGGAAACGTCCATCTTCGATGCCGCTATGAAATACAAGGCAGCAGGTGTGCCCACTATTGTGCTGGCAGGCAAGGAATATGGCACGGGTTCGAGCCGCGACTGGGCTGCGAAAGGTCCGATGCTGCAGGGTGTGAAAGCAGTCATTGCGGAATCGTTCGAACGCATCCATCGCTCCAACCTGGTGGGGATGGGAATCCTGCCCCTGAAATTTATGGAGGGGCAGAATGCTGAATCGCTGGGTCTGACAGGTGAGGAGATCTTCGACATCGAAGGCTTGAGCGACGCCTTAACTCCTAAGGCAGTCGTTATCGTGAGAGCGAAGAAAGCGGATGGCTCAATCGTGGAATTCAACGCCATCGCACTGTTGAATACTGAGGTGGAAGTGAATTACTACCGCAATGGAGGTATCCTTCATACGGTGCTACGAAATCTGGTGAAATAATAGATTCGGGCGGGTCAGCGACCCGCCCGATTTCTTTTCGCCAACCTGATATTGACTCCGATCACAGCCAGGAGAATCCATCCGGATGGACAGAGCCCAAAAACGTCCCCGGGCGGGGTCGGGGAGGCGATCGGTGTGACGGTCGTCAGGGGAACCGGTGAATTTGTGGGTAAGAGAGCAGGTGTGCTGGGATTGGTGGCGGCAGGCGTAGCAGTTATCGGTTCGGTACCCGTAATGGAAACAAAACTCAATTGAATGCGTGCCTGTGCAGAAGTTGTGTCATCCCCAAGAAAGAGGAAGTTGCGTGTTTCATAAGGGTCGGGGAAACCGTCAAAGGCGCTGTAGTCGCGCACAGGCCCGCTGAGGATAGGCTGCGTGTTGACAGTCAATGTATAGATATCCCCTACAATCGTTACTCGATAATCAGTCAGTGCGGCAGTCGTTGCAAACGGAACGCCCTCCCCATGCCTGAATAGTCCGCCTGTATTGTCATCGCTTTGCGCCCAGATCTCATTCTCCCAGAATGCTAGTTCTATGCCCCTGGCGTCTTCACTGAGTATGATCAGGCTGAACCCGGATCTGTGATCACCTGTGTGAGATTCGTCGTCCACCTGTATGCGTACATCCACCTGAAACCCGGCCGTCCGGTCGAGGATGGGAAATCCGGGTGTCGTCTCTCCATTGGCGATCCATCCGGCATACGTGTCGCTGCCAGCCGTGGTTGTATCCATGACCGTCACACCGCCTGCATACGTAGGCAACGCGGTGCCTGTTGGAAAATCGATAAAGCTTAACAGCGGCGCGCCAGGGATCGCTCCTGACGCAGCATCGTAAAGGACCAGCATCTCTTCACCAATAAGGAAAGCTGCGTTTGCACCTTTGGGATTAAGAGAATAAAGAATACTTCCGAGAATTAAAAAGAATGACAGGAAGGAAATAAAGGTATTTCTATTCATGGATCAGGTTGTTTGTTCCCGAGCAAGCATCTCTAATAAACCAGTTGGATACAGGATGGATTTCCCAACACCAAACTCAGCCAGATCCTTCCACACGGCTCGGATATCCTCTCCATTCGCCTCTTTCCCTGTGATCACCGCCTGCTCGTACAATGCAGACTCTTTCAAGGTTCCATCATAAATCAGCACAATCTCATGGCCAGCAGTTCCATTGAAGTGAAAAATGTTTTCCACTGCACCGAGATACTTCAGACTTTGCCTATCCACTTCCACATGGATCTCTTCCAGCATTTCGCGGCAGATGGTATCCGCGCTGTTTTCACCAAATTCGATCCCGCCTCCGAGTGGACGATAAAAATATTCGTCCTTGACGGGATCGTATCCCTCGGCAACGAGGATTTTGTTATTTTTCAGAAAAACACAAATGGCAATCGGACGGATGTGTTGCATTTTCCCTCAAAAGCAGGGGCGACCCAACGGGTCGCCCAAATCATAGCGAAATCAGCTCAAGCTGGTTTTGTAAGTGCACCCCGGCGAGGTTTGCCTGCATGGACCAGGGTCCGGTCCAGGTGACGGTGACAGGCAGGATTTTGCCTTTGAGATTCTCATCGGACTCCACAAAGACCAGCTTGTTGGTGGGGGTGCGTCCTTTCCAGCGATTCTTTACTTTATCCTCGAACAACACTTCCACGGTTTCACCGAGATATTTTTTATTGATCTCGGTGACCACCTGTTCCTGCAACTCTTCCAGCATACGGAAGCGGCGCATCTTTTCCTCATCCGAGACGTTATCGTCCATGCGGCGGGTGGCGACTGTCCCCTCACGCGAGGAATATCGCGCAAGGTGAGCCACATCCAGCTTGAGGTCCGATAAGACCCGATAGGTCTCCATGAATTGTTCTTCCATCTCGCCGGGGAATCCGACGATGATGTCCGTCGCGATGGAGCAATCCGGGATTCGGTCCCGTATTTTTTGAACGAGTTCGCGATATTCCTGCTGGGTATAGCCGCGCTTCATGTTGGCAAGCACCTGGTCATCACCCGCCTGAATCGGGACCTCGATGTGCGGCATGACTTTGGGAAGCTCAGCCACCGCGTCCATCAGGTCTTCGCCAAAATAATTGGGATGAGATGTCAAGAAGCGGATGCGTTCGATGCCATCTACCTCGTGCACGACGCGCAGCAGTCCCGCGAGATTCGGACCATCGGCAACATCCTTGCCGTAGCGGTCGACGATCTGACCGAGCAGCGTTACTTCCTTCACGCCCTGTGCTGCGAGCGAACGGATCTCCGCGACAATATCGCCAACCGGGCGGCTGCGCTCGATCCCGCGTCGGAATGGGATAATGCAAAATGTGCAGGCGTGCGAACAGCCATATACCACCGGCACGTGCGCAGTGACGAGCTTCCCGCGTTCGTGCTGGGGGAGGATGAGTTCATCATCCATCATCAGGAAGCGGCGCGTGGTTTCAGAATTTTCCAGCGAATGGATTTCACCCTGGCTTAAGAAGGAGACAAGTGGGCCCGGATCAGAGGGAGGCGAAAAGACATCCACATAAGGCAGCTTCTGGCGCAGCTTCTCCGCGCCGCGCACGCCGACGAGACATCCCATCAGATTTATGACCAGGTTTGGATTCTGTCGTTTTAATGGAAGCAAAGACGAGAGGCGTCCGAGTGCCTTGTCCTCTGCGGACTGGCGTACGACACATGTGTTTAAAACGATCACATCCGCTTCTTCGGCTTTGTCAGTACATGTATATCCAAGATGCTCCAGAGACGAGCCAACGCGCTGTGAGTCGGCGACGTTCATTTGGCATCCCTCGGTCCAGATATGGTATTTCATCCTGCTCCTTGCAAAAGTTTCAAGCCTGTGTTTGGTACATGCACGACCTCACAGGTCGAGAATTATACCAAAAGCCGGACTTTGCCTATTCCCGATGCAAGGTATATGGTGCATGCTCGGTTTTATAAATGTGAACTGAGTTTGTCCTTGATACAGGAGTTAAAGCAAAGAGACCCCAACAGCTAGCTGTTGGGGTCTCTTTGCTAGCTAATCGTCCCCCTCCTGAGGATCCACCCTTAATCACACCGGTTTGCACCGGAAGAGATTCTAATAAATTGCTAATGAAATTATAATCAAGAAGGATTAGGAGTCCAGCAAACTGCTTTACAATTGACTCAAAGATTTCTTTGAGTCAATTTTCAATATGAAGCGCAGAGAATTTGGTGAACTTGTCGCGGCATTGCGCCAGGACCTTGGCTGGACGCAGTTTCAACTTGCCGAGAACTCACGCCTGGATATTGCAGTGGTCAGCCAGATCGAGCGTGGGGTGAAAAAGTATTTTGAACCAGAGCTGCTTTTCCAACTCGCAAATGTATTCCAGCTAACCACCCTGGAGCGGCGTGAGTTTTTGCTCGCCTCGACCGGACTCGACCAACGACAGATCGTTCGCCAGCCCTCCGCATCGATGGCAACGGATGTGTTTAATGTGAGAACCGTGTTGGACAAGATGATCGAGTTAACCGGACAGGTACGTCTGCCCGCGTTTCTATGCGACGTCTACGGGGATGTTATTGCAACCAACAATATTATCCTATCTTTTTTTAAGCCACCGCCGGAATATATTGCCCA
>JAICQC010000314.1 GCA_025938055.1 Anaerolineales bacterium
AGTCAGGTACCTGCAGGATACAATACGACCCGGTTTAATTTCGGAAAAGACCACGTGGCACGCGATCGCGTGATCGATAACTGGGACCGCTTCGCGTTGAATTCGATGCGCACTATTCGGGAAAACAGCCTGCGATATCGCGCCCAGACCTATTTTAAGTATCTGATGAAAATCTTTCGAAACCAGCATGAGTACCCGCTTTTCGAGCGCTACTGGAAGATGGTATCGTCTGTTGAGCAGGACAAGGAAGTTACTACGGATTACTTTTCTTTTCGTCACACTGAATTCGGAGAGATTACATATATGTCCTCTGCCACTATTTCAACCACCTCCTTTGGCGAATTGTTCCTTACCCACTATCTGCCTCTGGACCAAAAAACAAGTCAGGTTTTCGAACAATTGGCTCAGCACGCCGGACCTGGAGTGATACGGTTTGCCCCCTGGCCCGTGAAACCCATGCCCTGAAAGGATGTTATGCATCTTGCCATCCAATATCGAAATTAAAGCACGCGCCCGGAACTTTGACGAGGTCCGTCGGCGTGCGGAAGCCCTTAGCGATGCGCCTGTGGAGGTCATCCCGCAGGAGGATACATTTTTCAACACGCCGCAGGGACGGCTGAAACTGCGTGTGCTTTCGGGGGATCAAGGGCAGCTGATCTATTACACCCGCCCGGACCAGGAAGGACCAAAGCGTTCGGATTATCACATTTCCCACACCTCAGACCCTGCGAACCTCAAGCGCGTCCTTGAGCTTGCCTGCGGGATTCGCGGAGTCGTCCGCAAAACGCGTTACCTCTATCTTGTCGGGCAAACGCGCGTCCATTTGGACGATGTGGAAGGCCTGGGACAGTTTATGGAGTTGGAAGTCGTCATGCAGCCGGATCAGAGCGACGCCGAAGGGCAGACAATCGCCAAAGGTCTGATGGCAAGCCTGGGCGTGGAAAGTAGCGATCTGCTCGAAGGCGCGTACATGGACCTGCTGGAGTCATCCACAGAGTCCACGAGCTTTCCAAAATAATCCGAGAAACCGATAGTGTGATAAAATACTCCGCCGAGCGTAGTACCCTTCGCTCGAGAAAAACCTCAAGAAAGTCACGAAAGGGCTTAAAACATGAAAGTATTGCTTCTCAAGGATGTTTACAAACTGGGGCGTGCCGGCGATATCAAGAAGGTTGCCGACGGCTACGGACGCAACTTCCTGCTCCCGCAGAAACTGGCTGTGCTTGCCACCCCGGGCGCACTCAAGCAGGTTGAAAAGATCCGTTCACAGGCAGAGATCCGCCGGACAGAACAGAATTCCGAACTCAAAGGTCTTGCCGACCAGATCAACGGGATCATCATGGTCTTCCCTGCCAAGGCGGGTGAAACAGGCAAATTATACGGTTCCATCACCACGCAGGATGTGGCAACTGCCATCCAGGAAAAGACCCGCTTCGAGGTCAAGAAACAGCAGATCGACATGCAGCCGATCCGCAACCTTGGTGAGTTCACCGCTCATGTCCGTCTCACTATGGACCTGGTCCCCGAAGTTAAGATCATTGTCCATCGCGAAGGTGAAGCCATCGAAGACGCCGCTTCCGTACCGGCTGAAACAACAGCCGAGACTCCGCAAGCCCAGGCAGAAGAACCTGCTGCGGCGGCTGAACCCACGGAAGCCTAACGCCAATCTCACAACTATGGCATCACCGGTCCATTCCCGTACGGTGGGGGTGCTGGTGATGTTTTCTTTTTCCGCAGGATCACTTCGCTTATCTGCAGGATTGCTGCGCTTATCCACAGGATCGCTACGCTTATCATGACGCAAACCATCGGTCAGCGACTAAAAGCAGAGCGCGAGGAACAACGCCTCACGCTTGAAAAAGTTTTCGAAGCCACGCGCATCCGCATTCAGTATCTGGAGGCTCTGGAAACAGATGACCTTTCTGTCATGCCGTCACCGGTGCAGGCGCGCGGATATTTACGCAATTACGCGGAATTCCTGGGGCTCGACTTCGAGCAAATGCTGCGCGACCTGCGCGAGATGAACGCGCAGCAAGCCTCCACCGAAGTCATCGGTCCGGCAGATCAATCTTCTTCTCCGCAGCAGGAAGAAAATATGGAAGCGGATAATCAGCCCATACAGCCATTATCTGAATCTCCTGGCGTTATTCGGGATGAGGCTCCCGCTGAAGAGCTGACAATTCCGATCAAGCCGAAACCGGCTCGCCGGAAAAAAACGGAGGCGCAACCCAAGCCTGTTTCAGCCGAACCAGCAACCAAACGTCGTGGTCGCAAGAAAGTTGACCCTGAGCCTGTCGTTGAAAGCCAGGCTGATGCTGAGGAAATAGATCCTACAGTAGAGTCTGTGACTCGCGTTGAAGCTACCCTTCAGCCTGACGAGGTGACCAAAGATATTGTTGATGAGCAGCCGGAGGCGCCGCCCGCCGAAGTCGGTGACAGCCTCTGGCAGACCTGGTTGAACCGGGTCGGCTCAACCTTATCCGCACGGTCCAGGCGACGGACGTTGATTCCAAAAGAGGAATCTGCCCGCGAAAATGAACCGGTCATGGCTGCACCTGAGATCATTCATGATATCGAGCCACAAAGTCAGCTCCCTGCAAATTCGAAACAAATTCTCAAGGAGATTGGTAGAACTCTCCAGGAGCGGCGCGAGCTATTAAGCCTGCACTTCGATGAAGTGGAGCGCAATACACATGTCAAGGCGCACTATCTGGATGCGCTTGAGAGAGGCGCCTTGGAAGAACTGCCGTCCACAGTGCAGACGCGCGGCATGTTATCGAACTATGCCACCTTCCTCGATCTGGATGTGGACACGCTCCTCCTGCGCTTTGCGGATGCTCTGCAAGCCCGCCACAGGGAACGGAATCCGCAAAAGCCGGCGCGCAAGCCGGGCCAACCAATCGTCTCGAACATGCCTCCCATCCGCAGTTTTATCGCGGGAGATATGATTTTTGGCGTTGGGATGGTGATCCTGCTCGTCGGGTTTGCGATCTGGGGTGTCAGCCGCGTGATGGCAGTCCAGAGTCAGGAGGAGGTCGACCCTACTTCCCCTTCGATCTCGGATGTATTGTTATCCTACCCCAACCCGTCCTCGTCCACGGCGACGCCAACTTTTATACCGGTGGAATCCTTCCCCGGCGAGGCGACCGTGACCGTGGAGATCCCCACGCAGAATGTCAATGCGGAGGTTCAGCTCAACCTGGTGGCGGTGGAGAGGACGTACATGCGCGTGATTGTGGATGGAGAAGTGGCATTCGATGGACGGGTTGTACCCGGGAATGCCTATCCTTTCGTGGCGGAGGGTCAGGTCGAGGTGCTGGTCGGGAGCGGCGCAGCCATCCGCATTGTTTATAATGGGCGTGACCTGGGTCTCATGGGCACCTTTGGTCAGGTGGTGAACAATATATATCTCGGAACCGAGATCATCACGCCGACTGCACAGGCGACACTGACAGCCACGATCACAGCGACGCCGACAAGGACCGCGCCGCCCACGTCAACTCTGCAGTCAACCAATACACAGGTCCCCTCTGCAACGGCTGTACCCTAATAATAGGCAGTGCTGAAGATGGCTTCTGCACTGCAAAGCTTAAGGAAAACTTATTCGTGTCGAAAAATACGTTTCATCTTGTTTCACTTGGTTGTGCCAAAAATACCGTCGACTCAGACTCGATGGCGCAGCTTCTACTCCGCGATGGTTACCGTGCGGTGGAAGATCCCTCGCGCGCCAATGTCTTGATCGTGAATACCTGCGGCTTCATCGGACCCGCAAAGGAAGAGTCCATCAACGTGCTGCGCGAACTGGCTGAAGGGAAACGCCGGAATCAAATTCTGATCGCGGCGGGATGTCTTACACAGCGTTATGGTTCAGAAGTGGCGGTCAAGGTCCCCGGCATTGACGGTGTACTTGGCACCCGGCGCTGGATGGACATTGTGCAGGTGGTGCGCGAACTACGCAAAGGTCCGCACCCTGAGCCGCTGTATCATTTGCCCGATGAAGTAAAAACTGTCGGTACGGATGAACAGGAGGCGCTGCGCGTCTCTATTGCCGGGGCGAGCGCCTATCTCAAGATCGCGGATGGCTGCCGCCGTCCCTGCGCGTTCTGTGCGATTCCGCTGATCAAAGGGACGGCGGTCTCGCGCCCGATTACTTCGATCGTTAACGAAGCGCGTCAGCTGCGCGATGCAGGCGTGCGTGAACTGGTCCTGATCGCCCAGGATACGACCGATTATGGTCATGACCTGGGGATCAAAGATGGACTGGCGGTGTTACTCGAACAATTGACCGACTCTGTGCCTGATATGGACTGGATTCGGGTGATGTATGCCTATCCGGGTTACGTCACGGACCGCCTGATCGAGGTGATGGCGACGCGTAAGCAAGTGCTGCCTTATCTCGACATGCCGCTGCAGCACGCCCATCCTAAAACGTTATATCGTATGCGCCGCCCGTCGAATATTGACTGGGTACACCGCACAGTTGGCAAGATGCGCGCAGCCATTTCAAATCTCTCCATCCGTACAACGTTCATTGTTGGTTATCCCGGCGAGACAGATGAGGAATACCAGGCGCTGGTGGATTTCGTGCAGGAGATGCGCTTTGACCGGGTGGGGGCGTTCCAGTTCTCGTTCGAGCCGGGGACGACCAGTGAGCCGCTTGGCGACCCCATCCCCGCGGACGTGAAGCAGGAGCGCTATGAGCGCCTGATGGAGCTGCAGCAGGGTATCTCCTTGCAGGTCAATCAGACGTATGTGGGAAAGACACTGGATGTGCTGGTGGAAGGCCGCGATAAAGGGATCGCGATCGGTCGTTCCTACCGCGACGCGCCCGAGATCGACGGCATGGTCTTCATCGAAGGGGATGCGCAGGTCGGCGAGATCGTCCCGGTGAAGATCACCGGCGCGATGGCGTATGACCTGACGGGCGTGCCGGAGAAGCAATCGATCCCGTTGCAGGTTATTTAAGTAATCAGTCATTAAATAGAAACAGCCCGTTCCTCAAAGGAAAGGGCTGTTTGGATTCAGTAAGAGCTACGCCGCCCTGGCAAATGCAGTTGCCAGCAGGATTAGAACCGACAGTCCAAAATTCATGCGGAGAAGCAGGATCTCGCGTTGCCGCAGGGCATTCAGCTCATCGGTATTCTTGCTTTTCCTTGACTTGACAATCGCGCGGCGGATGGCGGGAATCACTTCCCAGGTTTGGATGGCGCTCACAACTACCATCACGATCCCCAGCAGGTGTTTGCTGAGGATCGCCAAAGACCATTGCGTGCTGATGGAGAGGAAGCCGTCGTAGTGCGGATTGACGCTCATCTGGAACAAGCCGGTGAGAACCAGCAGGCTCATACTGAACCAGGCGATTGGCTCGAGTCGCTTCTGCATGGCTTCGAGGAAGAGTAACTGTGTCTCAGCGTCGAGCGCCCGCTTCATGGCAGGCAGGATGAGGAAGGAAATGCTCGCCAGGCTGCCAACCCAGGAAACGGTGGCGAGGAAATGTAACCAGTATGTAAGCGCCAGCGCCCAGG
>JAICQC010000334.1 GCA_025938055.1 Anaerolineales bacterium
AGAACACCGAACCCGGCGCGTTCCAGATAATCATGCACCAGTTGGGTGATCTTGGGTTCATCGTCTACAACGAGGATCGTTTTCATAATATTTCGGTAGGTAGTAGGTAGAGGCGAGACATGTCTCGCCCCTACCTACTACCTACGCATTATACGTTCTTATTCTTTCTTTTCTGCAGGTGTTTCACCATGTGCACGTTTGTGCCATTCGTCGAACATGGGAGGAACTCCACCTTCCCAGTGCCGTCCCCAGGGTCCATGTCCGCCGTGGTGCCCCCATCCCCAGCGCGAACCCCAGAAGAGGAAGCGGAACGCTCTCAGTGCAGCGAAGAAGAGAAAGAGCAGCAGTAGAAAGCCGAAGAAACCAAAGCCAAACCCGAAGGGTCGATGGAAGGGACCTCCCCAGCCATCGTACAGATAGGGCATGGGCGCGCTCTCACCGGAGGGCGCTTCGATCGTGATCGGCGATCCCTGAGCAACACCCGCCTGGAAGGCAAAATAGGCGATGCCTGCAATGGCAGCAACTAACACCAGCGCTGCAACAAACCGTAGACCAACATTTCCGTTCATGTTTTACTCCTTTTGTTTGAACTTATGTGCAGAGTATAGGATTCGGTTGTGAACGAAATGTGAATAGAGGTGGGAGAAAAGGTTCAATTGCATATTGACGCCTTAGAATATGCGTTCTAAAATAGTTGAGTGAATCTCGAAAAATTAAGAGAAGCGGAAGAAGCGTTTCTCCAGCGCTATCCCGGAGGCTTCGAAAACCCTGAGCTTGTCGCCATCCGAGAGAAGAAACATAAGCCGGAGCAAATGATCGCGCTTGCCCAGGAAAGTTTTGCAAAGGGAAATTTTAAGCTCCCCGATATGATCGTCCGGAACATGATCAAGGTGATCAGCCGTTCGTCGATTATCTCGGTTTTCGAAAAGATAAGATTCAGAGATTTTGCAAATACGATTTCGCCTCCAGAGAGGAAAATGCTCAGCGGCGGGCTGGAAGAATTATTGTATGGAGATGAGCAAAGCGGATTCGAAACGGTTTTGGATGTACTAAAAAGCAGGCGCGTGGCAAAATGGTCCTTGATGACGGTTTGCCAGACCTATTTTCACCCTCAACGGGACGTGTTTATCAAGCCAACCACGGTCAAGGGCATCATAGAATACTTTGAATTGAGGAACCTGCGGTATAAACCAACTCCCACATGGGCTTTTTACGAAGCCTACCGAGAAACATTTCGTGAAATGAAATCGAAAGTGGATCCATCCCTGTCCCCCACGAACCCGGCATTTTCCGGTTTTCTTTTGATGAGCATCCGCTCTAGGACCTTTTAAGTTAGATGTCCGAATTTTCCAAGTGCTGATGGGAGAATAATCATGAACATGAAAGATCATATCCTCGCGGCTCTGCGGGAACAATTCGAAAGCTGGGAAGCACTGCTCGCCAGCCTGAGCGAAGAAGAGCTCACTACTCCACATTTTGACTTCGACTGGTCCATCAAGGACGTGACGGCGCATCTGTGGGCATGGCAGCAAATCTCCATTGTGCGAATGGAAGCTGGCCTACTGGACCGGGAACCTGAGTACCCGAGATGGCTGGCGAGTATAGGTGGGGAGTGGGAAGAGGACGCAAATCGAGTCAATGCGTTGACATTCGAAAACAACCATGAAAAGTCGTGGTCAGAGATATATCAGAACTGGAGAGAGGGATTTCTGCGTTTCATGGAAGTCGGCGAAAAGATTTCCGAGAGAGATTTGTTGGACGGGGATAGATTTACCTGGCTGAATGGTTATAGCCTGGCTTTCATTCTCATCTCTTCCTATGACCATCACCAGGAGCATCTTGAAAAATTGAGCAACTGGCTGCAAGAGCATGTTACCTGATCAAAAGCGACAGGTGTATAGTGATTGAAAGGCTGAAAAGGAGAGTTTAAGATTAGACTATGCTTAGAAACCTGTGGAACGGAGCGCCTCGTCTTCACAGAAACAAACAACCTATAACAAAGGAGTAAACATGGAAAACAGCACTACGCATCCAAGAATCGCCACGATTCCGCATCCACCCGTGGCAAAAAAGTCATTGTTTGTCATCACCCTCTCGGTTTTCGGCGGGATCAGTCTTCTAGCTGGACTCATTAGTTTTGCATCAGCAATTGTTTTGTCATCCAATGCCGCCATGCCCGAGCTCGCCACCCTTATGTTCACCGATGCCGCCTTCGACCTGGTCTTGGGCGCGCTGATCATTGCCAGTTCACAGGCGCTTGTGAAAGGCAAAGGTCACGCGATCTGGCTCTTCGGAAGCAGCATTCTTCTCGAAAGCCTATATAACCTGATGATGGGCTATCCGTTGAACTATATCTTTATCGGGCTGGGCCTGTTGGTCCTCTGGCAAATGCTCAATTTCAAAAATGAATGGGAAAGCTCCCGTCAGTAGATCTGGCAACGCCAGTCAATAAAAAACGAACAGGTCACGGTGTAACCGTGACCTGTTCGTTTTAACCAAATAGCCTGCCCAGCCCTTTTCCACCAGTTTTTTGCAGCATCTTCATCATTTTCTGCGCTTCCCGGAACTGCTTGATCAGACGGTTCACGTCCTGCACTTCCATGCCCGCACCCGCCGCGATACGGCGCCTGCGGGAGGCATTCAAAATCTCGGGATCGCGGCGTTCCTTTACGGTCATCGAATTGATGATCGCCTCAGACTGTTTGAAAGTCTTTTCGATATCCTTCGGGTCCACCTGGCGCGCGGCTTGGCCCATCTGACCTGGCAGCATATCCATGATCTGGGCGAGCGGTCCCATTTTTTTCATTTGCTTCATCTGGTCGAGCCAGTCTTCCAGCGTGAACTGTCCCTTCATCATACGTTCGGCGGTCTTTTGGGCAGTCTGCTGATCAAACGCAGCTTCTGCTTTTTCGATCAAGCCGATCATGTCACCCATGCCCAAAATACGGGACGATAATCGACCGGGGTCGTACGTCTCGAGCGCATCGAGCTTTTCGCCGGTACCGATGAACTTGATAGGCACACCCGTGACCGAACGGATGGAGATCGCCGCGCCGCCGCGCGAGTCGCCATCCATCTTGGTCATCATCAGGCCCGTAATGGATACATTGTCACGGAATCCCTGTGCGATGTTCAATGCTTCCTGGCCGATCATCGAATCGACCACGAGCAGGGTTTCGACCGGAGGGACCTGCGCCACGATGGACTTGAGCTCATTCATTAGTTCCGAGTCAAGCTGCGACCGACCGGCAGTATCCACGATCATGATGCCAAACCCGCCCTTTTCGGCTTTGTCAAAGGCGCGCTTGACGAGTTCGGGCGGCTTGATATTGAGATCCGTTTCTACAGGAACATCGATCCGCTCACCGAGCTGCTGCAGTTGCTGCACCGCGGCAGGTCGGTACGGATCGCCCGCGACGAGCATCACGCGCTCACCCTTTGAGCGGAGCATCCGTGCCAGCTTGCCCGCGCCGGTTGTTTTACCCGAGCCCTGCAAGCCAACCATCATGATGACGTGTGGCTTGGGACCCCGTAAATTCAGGGGTGCAGGTTCACCCAGGGTTTCGATCAACTCGTCGTTGACGATCTTGATCACCTGCTGACCCGGGTTCAACGCCCTGGAGACCTCCGCGCCAATGGCGCGTTCGCGCACGCGGGCAATAAACGATTTGACCACGCTGAAATGTACATCTGCTTCAAGCAGGGCAAGGCGCACTTCGCGCATCGCGGCGTCCACGTCGGCTTCAGAGAGCTTGCCGCGGCGCCGCAGTTGGTCGAAGACTTCGTTGAGCCTATTCGTGAGGTTTTCAAACATAGGCGGAGATTGTAGTGTGGAAGCAGGTGGAGGTCAAGAGAGACTGGGTCGTAGCGCAGGCACACGGAAGGCTGCTTGACAATCCCTATATCACCAAGTAAAATCACGGACGCTTAACAAATAAACATCTGGCCGAGATAGCTCAGTTGGTAGAGCACGCGACTGAAAATCGCGGTGTCCCCAGTTCGATCCTGGGTCTCGGCACTCTCGGTCAGAAAAACAGACCAGAATTGCGGGCGTAGTACAGTGGTAGTACGTCTCCTTGCCAAGGAGAAGGTCGTGGGTTCGAATCCCATCGCCCGCTCAGAAGTTTAAGGAATTTGGCGTCGTGGCCAAGTGGTAAGGCAAGGGTCTGCAAAACCCTCATTCAGGGGTTCGAATCCCCTCGACGCCTCTCGGCAATTTATAGTGTACGATCGATGAACGACGCCTGATGGCGTCTTTTTGTTCTTAACAAATTTATCATTTCCCTGTTATCAATGGGTACCATCTTTGTCTTATAATGGTTTTAGATAGCGTTGAAAACGCAGGAAGTTTGTAAGGGTTGACGATTAATGAAGATCTTGTACGTCGAAGATGAAATTGCGCACGTCATACTTACCGAAAGGGTTCTGGAAGAGAATCTACAGCACGAGTTTCAGCTGATCCATGCAGAAACAATTACAGATGCACTGAAAATTCTTGACGCAGAACCGGATATCGACCTGATCCTGAGTGACCTGCGTCTCCCGGATGGAACCGGGCTGGATTTGCTGAAAAATGTCGGCGAGCGCAGCCTGACTCCGCCGGTCGTCCTGGTCACCGGGCAGGGCGATCAGGATGTGGCAGTCACCGCGCTGAAATCGGGCGCCGCAGATTATCTTGTCAAACAAAGCGATTATCTCCATCGTCTTCCGGTGGTCATTACAAATGCAATTGCACAGAACCGCTACCTGCGTGAACAACAGGCGCTATATCAAGCGGAAATCAAGTATCAAGCTCTTGTCGAACAAATATCGGCAGTTGTTTTTTTGGATAAGGCGAATGAAGAGGAAACCACTCTTTACGTAAGCCCGCGCATTGAGGAGTTGACCGGCTATACAGCCGACGAATGGCGCGCAGATCCTCATGTCTGGGCAAACTCCATCCACCCCGATGATCGGGAGCGGATTCTGATGGCGGACAAAAGCAGTATTCAGGACCTCTCCTATTTCGTTGAGGAATACCGGCTTATCCGGCGTGACGGCAGCGTGATTTGGGTCAAGGAAGATACAAACCTCATACTTGATCAGGAGGGAAATCCACTCTACTGGCAGGGCATTCTGCTGGATATTACGAAGGAAAAAGAAGATGAAGCCGCGCTCCAGCGGCAGCTGGAAGAGCTGGCTGTGCTGCATTCGGCGTCTCTTGCAGCAGCCAATGCACTCGATGTGGATAGACTGATTGAGCAGGTCACCCATGTGATCGGCGAGTCTCTTTACCCTGATAACTTTGGCATTCTCCT
>JAICQC010000447.1 GCA_025938055.1 Anaerolineales bacterium
CTACGCCATTCCTGCTGCGTATACTTCTCGAAAGTCAATTGTGATTCTTCCAGAGCTTTCTTGGTTTCACCAAACAGGCGTGCGTTTTCAATAGCGATCGCGAGCTGGTCTGCCAGGGTTGACAATACGTTGGCATCTTCCTCCGAGAAAGCGTTGGTCTCCGTGCTCTGCACATCGAGGGCACCGATCACGGTCCCGGCAACCCGGAGGGGGATAGCCATCTCAGAGCCGGTCTCAGGGAGATCTGGATTGTTGAAATAAACGGAATCCGTTCCGACATCCAGGGCAATGCGCGCTTCGCCGCGGGAGGTGGCATATCCAACGATGCTATGCATGTCGAGGGGCAGGCTATGTTGGCGGCTTAACATCCGCAGTCCGCCCTCGCTGTTTGCCGCACGTAAGATGGCATTTTTGCGCTGTTGGTCCATCAGGAAGATTCCCACATGATAAAAGCCAAATTGCTGGCTGACGAGTTTCGTGATGGTTGGGAGCAGGATATCGAGATCCTGCACGAATGCAATCGTTCGGGCAACGCTTGCGACAGCCTCCAATTGCGAGGCACGTTGGGTCAGCTCGGCGGTGCGTTCCTCCACTCTCTGCTCGAGTTCCACGCGTAAGGCATTCAGCTCAGTAACAGAGGAAGACAATTCGTGCATTGCCGACCGCGATCTGGTCAGTGCATCTTGCAGGCCAGTGATCGTCAGGTAAATCAATACGCCCATCAATACGAAGACGCCGGTCATGTCACGAGCAAAGCTAAATGGTTCATCCAGTGTGGGAATGAAGATCTGGTTCGTTTCTGCATAGGCGAGTACCCAGCCTGAAACAACGCTGACCAATGTAACCACCGCGGCGCCACGCCATCCCAGGAGAAGCGAGGCAATCAGAATGGGAATGGTGTAGGCAAAGAACGCCACATCGCGAATGCCATCTGCAATCCAGGCAAGGTAGGATAGACCGCTCCAGATCGTGGCAATCAGTAGAAAACTGGCAACCCGGACAAAGCCTCTGTGTGCCAGATAGAGCATGCCTGCGATCGCGAGAATCACGACAGTCAGCACCCCGTTGACCTCAGCCAGATTTGCATCCTGGTTTTGAATGATACGAACAATCAAGATGCCAACCAGGGTCAGCAGAGTGCTCCAGCCGATCGTGTTTAAGTTACGGGCAGAGCGTGTTTTGTCTTCATCTTCAGGGAAGACAGGAGGCGCCAAGAGATTGCGGAAACCGTGTTGCATGTTATTGCTCTCCCTGCCCACTCCGTTTACGGAGGACGGGTTCATCGAGGATCTGGATTGCAACTTCCGTGTCTCCCAAGATGTTGCCAATCTCCTTTACTGTCGTTTGCAGGATCTGTTCATAGCCAGTGGAGGAGCTAATAGCCGTTGTGACACGGGAAATGGATTGTTCGCGATCCGCGCGCAACCGGGCTTCCTCATAAAGGCGGGCGCTCTCCATGGCGGTTGCCAGACGTTCGGTTGCTGCCTCGATCACGGAGATCGTGTTACTGTCGTATCCTTCTTTGAGCTTCAAACTCACAACACCAATGGTTTGTCCGCGTAACTTGACGGGGATGGCAACACTATGTTCTTGTTGCGTTCCTGAATGGCTGCCATTGGATTTGATTACCGTCCCGCTGGCCAGAGCACTGCCTGCCAGCCTGGGCAGTTCGCTGATTCGTTCTAGCCGAACGTTATCGAAGCGATAGCCCATGTTGCCGGTTGCAGTGCCATTTGTCACTTTATTCCAGTTGTTCCGGGTAAACTGTCCATATGCGCTCTCCAGTGCCTTCAAGTTGCTTTCCACTGCCTGCAGGAGCCGCGTGCGTTCAATGGCGGTAGCGAGCTGATCTGCCATTACCTGCATGATCGCGACATCATCCTCATTGAATGCCTCCGGTTGTTCGCTCTGTACATCCAGAACGCCAATCACATTGTTTTCCACTTTGAGTGGCAATGCCATTTCTGAGCGTGTATTTGGAAGATACGGGTTATTGAAGTAGACGGCATCGGTGCCGGTATTTAGAGCAATCCTCGGTTCTGCAGTTCCTGCCACGCGTCCGACGATGCCAACCTCACCGACGCGCAGCTTGTGACCGTTCGCGATCATCTGCTTTCCCGCCTCTGTAGGAGAGGAAACCAGGACAGCATATTCCCTGCTATTGTCCAGCAGAAAGATCCCGACATGATAAAAATTAAAGCGGCTGACAATCAGGTCCCCTGCCCGCGAAAGCAGCTCATGCAAATCTCGCGCAGCTGCAGCGTCGCGTGCGATTTCGGCTGCCACGCGCAGGCGCAAGGTCTGACTCTCCAGATCCTTGGTGCGGTCGGCGACCCTCTGCTCCAGCTTGCCGATAATATCCTGGAGCTGCGCAGCCATCTGGTTATAGGATTTCGCCAGTGCGCCAATTTCATCTTCACGATCCACCATGGCTCGCGTGGAGAATTCGCCAGTCGCAAAACTCTCTGTGGTTTGTGCAAGAGTCTTGATCGGGTCCGCGATCGTACGTGCGGAAATCGCGACGGCCGCAACGGCAATTGCCACTACGAACAAAGCAAGCAGGAAGCTTCCAGCCAGGGCACGAACGGAATTGCTTACAACAAAGCTTAACGGAACCTCAGCAATGACCGCAAGCTGCATAGGCTGGAACCATTGATAGTAACCAAGAACTTGTTGGTCGGCATAGTTTGTGTAAATACCTTGTCCCTCAACCGTATTTTTCACGATTGCCTCGGATGAGGCTGTGGTGCGAACCGACTCGACAGGGATTCGTATCCCGGTGACCGGCTCGAAGTTCGTATCGACGAGATAGGTTTCGGCTTCCACAAACCCGGGCGTGCTTTCCATGATGCCCTTGATTGCAGCAGCATTTGAGCGAAGGACCACCACCCCGATCTCCGTTTGTCCATCCGCTCCCAAGATGGGAGCGGCAATGATCATGTTGTCCGTACCGAAGCTAGGCTCGTCTGCAAACCCGGCGTAAAACTGCACTACGCCCTGACGGAAGAATGCCTGTGTCTCAAAGCTCGTACCCTCCCGGTCAGGAATCGTCGAGATAATGACATCCCCCTGGGTGTTCAAGATCATAATCTCGTTATAGGCTTCCTCTTCAGCACCCAGCACGTCCACAATTCGAAACCGGGTCTGTCTCTTGAAGTTTTCTTGTACCAGTGGCCCGGCATCTGTTGCTGTGAGGGATTCCAAGACGTTGGTCTCAAACCGATCATCCGCTAGAAGAGTCTGTATATCATTTTGAAAATTAAACAACTGGTTTTCGATCTGGTTTTGCTTGAGGGTCGCGATAGCATGCAGCGTGTTGAAGGTTTGGGTCTGGCTGTTTGTATATGCCCCTACGCCGGACAAAATGGCAGTCATCACGATGGGAATGGTGACGATAATGATAAAGGATGTGAGCAGCAGGCTTTGGAGACTTCGGAAGCGTCTGTTCTGTAAAACGCCGGTGATTGTGATCAGCAACAAGCCGGCAGCCGCCAGGAAAACAATGCTGGCGATACCGGCTGAGGAGCTGTTCTGAAGCCGTTCGAACGGCGGATTGAAATTGATGATGAAAATAGCTGCCACTACAGCAACAAGCATCAATGTAAGAACAAGGAAATAACGGCGCGGCAGCCCATTGCGCAGTGCCACGAATGGGGTGATGAATGCCAGCAGAATTGCAACAGGTACGATGCCCTGCCATAGGAGAGTCAAAAGGACAGCAACGATTGCAGCAATAGCTGAGCCGTACAGGTTTGCGGCGATCCCTTTGTTTTGCTGGGCGAGAGTGAGTGCGGGAATTTCAGCAATGGCGAA
>JAICQC010000211.1 GCA_025938055.1 Anaerolineales bacterium
CCGATGGTGTTGTTGCAATGCGCGCTGACGGGAATCTTCTTGGCGGCATACATCAGATCGAGATTAGACATCAACTTCGTCACACCTGCGATCATTTCGGCGGTGAGTCCGCTCGAAACACGGCGGATCATTTCAGTGGTCGTCGTATCCGCCAGAATCCATTCGCGGAACTCCCCTACCGACCAATCTTTGATCTCATTGTAAATAGTTTGATCTACTGCATCTATGATGACGCGGGTGATTTCATCCTGTTCATACGGCACAGCAGGGTTGTCATGCAGTACCCAGAGCGGTACTTCTGCAAGAATGAGCTTTGCCGCAACGCGCTCGGCAGCCGTCTCTGCGCCCACGCCCGCGAGACGGTCACCCGATTTCTCCTCGTTGGCTTTTCCCAGCAGGAGGCGGATATCAGGAAACTCGTAGGTTTTGCCGTGCAGTTTAGTACGGAGGAGCATGTTGATTCCTAGTTAACCACGAGGGAGCGCAAAGGAAAGACGAAAAGATGAAAGAGGTCGCGAGTCCATCGAAGATTTCTCAATCATGTCATTTTGAACCACGGAGCTACGTGAGAAAAAGTCTCTGTGGTTAGCTTCAATGATAAAAGATCAACGTTTTCACGCTTAGCGGTACAACCCGCCCATCCATAAGCGGGGTGCCGATGTCAATGTAATCGCCTTCCGATAAACCAACCTGGTCGATCACAAGTAATGCCCGTGCAGGAACAAGTCCCTTTACCGTCTGACCCAGTGCCTGGGCATAATCACGTTCGATGATGACAATCAAGGGTCGGTCAGCAGGCATCGTATTTGAAAAATCCTTCAATCCATTCGCCAGTTGCGTGAGCGATTCGTAATCCAAGGCGCGATCCAGTTCCAGCGCCACAGCAAACGGGTCAGTTGTGAGATCTACATCCCAGCGAGTGACGGCTTCGGAAATGCTTCCTGCCACCAAAACATGTTCCAATGACGCAGGCAGCACTGGTCGGACGACAGGAACGTTCTTGACCGGAAGGATCTCGCGCTCTGCCCAGATCGTCGAGCCTGAAAGCGTGACCGTCTGTGTGCTGGCTCCCAGCACGGTGGCGCGGACAGTCTCTGCAGGCGGCACCACTTGATAGGAGTTCAACCCTATGTGGTTGCGTAACGACTCTGCGAGCAGCGGACCCACATCACCATGGATAGTCACATCGCTCACGGAAGTTATCGGGATCGGGTTGTAATAGTAATGCCCGATGCCGCCCGAGAACATCAAGACCGAGCCTTTTCCAGAAACACCAACCGGCGGCGTAAGGTAAAGCTTCTGTGCCAACGGCGAAGATATGCCCTCGATCAGTTCCACGGTTAAGTCCGCCATGCGGTCTGTGAAGCGGCGCAGATTCTCAAGTGACGGCGAATCTCCACGCGAAGCGTCCAGTTTCAGTCCAATATCATCAAGAATGTGCTTTGCAGGGTCCGCGATATGCCTCACACGACCACTTGCATTCTCAATCTCCAAAATCCGCCCGCCGTAATTCATTGCCGCCGCGCCGACCAGGTTTCCACTCTGAAAGATGGCACTGTTCGCGCTGCCGCCTCCGATATCCACGTTCGTAACCGTCGCGAAATTGGTTTGAGAATATTGGGCAGCGCCTGCGCCCTTCCCGGCGATGAGGCTTTCCACGTTCGGTCCTGCCACACTGACAACGAACTCGCCAGCCAAACCGGAAAGCGCCCTAAGGATATCATCCGCGTTCCTTTTCTTGGCAGTCTCCCCTGTGATGATGACCGCGCCGGTCTCCACCTGGCTTGGGTCCACACCGGCGTTCACATACTCGCTGCGCACAATTTGCTTCAACTTATCCGCATCAATGGTTTCGGCATCGATCAATGGTGTAAAGATGATCGGGCTCTGATAAACCACCTTGCGGTCTGTAATGTTGATGCGCGGGATCTGCCCTGCACGCGAGACATCCTGCAGGTTGATGCGCGAAAAAATAACCTGGGTAGTCGTGGTGCCAACATCCACGCCAACTGAGAGCAGCGCTCGTGAGTCAGCCATAAAAAATAATTCATGTAGGGAATGGCAGCCGCCGTCGCCTACATGAATACATTATCCCTTCCGATACGTCACCGTCCCGCCCATTTCGAGCGAGTCGATCACACCGACGATCACCGCATCCACGGGAGCATCGGTTGTCTGCTGAGTATAACGTGCTGAGGAGCCATCCGTAACCAGGACAAGTTCGCCCGCTCCCGCGCCGACGGTATCTACCGCCACATAAGGTTCCCCTCTTTCGTTCCCTGTCGTATCTGCATCGCGCAAGATTAACAGTTTCCGTCCGCTGATGGCTTGGTCCTTGATTGTAGAAATGGTGGAACCGATAACGCGGGCTATTTTCATAGTCTCTCCAGTGAGAGGAGTTGGTCTGGTTGTATTATATATTAAAACAACAGGCAGGAATTATGGCTTCCGGGGCTGATAAAAGGATAAACCTGTGCGAATTTTTCAAGAAAACTGCCCGTGTCTCCTATGAATAACCAGTGTTTGATTTGGAAAGCAGCAATGAGGAGGTGTGCGGGCAGCGAGCGCGACAACGTTTATCGGAATTGTGTCAATCCAGTTATAATACTGGAAGAGGAGAGCGCGTGGCGCTCGTAACCAATCCAAAGGAGAGAAGAGAATGAAGACCAGAAAGCTGATGTTCAATCTATTGTCGTTGCTTCTGTTTGCTTCACTGTTGGCAGCCTGTGGAGGCGGGGCAACAGAACCACCGGCGGCTACTGATATGCCGGCGACAGAAATGCCCGCCACTGAGATGCCAGCGACCGAGATGCCTGCCACCGAGGCCCCGGGAGCGACGGAAGCACCCGTGGCAACCGAAGCACCGGCTGAGGGCGCAGTCAATATGGATGAGCTGATCGCCGCGGCTCAAGCCGAAGGCACGCTCACCACGATTGCTTTGCCGCATGACTGGTGTAATTATGGAGCGGTGATCCAGGGTTTCAAAGACAAGTACGGTCTTGAGGTCAATGAGCTCGATCCTGGAGCCGGCTCGGGTGAAGAGTTGGAGGCGATTCGAGCCAACCAGAATAACCCCGGCCCGCAAGCCCCGGACGTGATCGATGTTGGTCTCGCCTTCGGGCCCACTGCCAAGGAAGAGGGCCTCATCCAGCCTTACAAGGTGGCTACCTGGGACGAGATCCCTGAAGGTGCAAAGGACCCTGAGGGCTACTGGTATGGTGACTACTATGGGGTGCTGTCGTTCGAAGTGAACACCGCGGAAGTGGCCAATCCTCCCGCCGAATACGCCGACCTGCTAGAGCCTGAATATAATGGTCAGGTGGCGCTGTCTGGTGACCCGCTGACCTCCAACGCCGCGATCCTGTCCGTATGGGCGGCTGGTCTGGCGACGGGTGCCACGGGTGAGGAAGCTGCCCAGGCTGGGCTCGAGTTCTTCAAGCAACTCAACGAGGCTGGCAATTTTGTTCCGATTGACGGCGACTCCCGCACAGTCGGTATCGGTGAGACGCCCATCCTGATCGACTGGTCATATAACTCGATCGCCAACGATGTATCGCTTGCCGGAAATCCCGACCTGGAGACGGTCGTGCCTGCCGGAGGCCGCCTGGCTGGTGTCTACGTCCAGGCGATCAGCGCCTACGCGCCGCATCCCAACGCCGCCAAGCTTTGGATGGAATACCTGTACTCGGATGAAGGCCAGCTGGGTTGGGCATCGGGCTTCTGCCACCCGATCCGGTTTGAGGCGATGTCAGCCGCCGGAACCATCCCGGAAGATGTTTTATCGCAGCTGCCCAGCACAGAGGGCGCCTACTTCCCCACAATTGAAGAGATCGAAGCCGCCCGGACAGTCATCACCGAGGGTTGGCCTGAGGTCGTAGGTGTGACCGTCGCTCCTTCGCCCTGATCTCAATGAAATCCTCCATCAACACCAACCCACAATATGCTAATTCGACCGTGAGGGGCGTCAAACGCCCCTCACGGTTCCGCGTCGGACAGTGGTTGGCGGTCCTTCCTTTCTTTGTGTTCTCTGCCTTGTTCCTGATCGGACCGACAGTGCTTCTTGGCTACCGCAGTCTGGAAGGACCTGACGGAGGACTAACATTTGAAAATTACCGCCAGCTAGTGACGGATACGGTGGTCAATGCTTACGCCATGTCAATCAGGATCAGTCTCACGAGCGCCTTCTTCGGAGGGCTGATCGGCTTTCTGATCGCGTGGGCAATTTCCATGGGCGGACTTCCGCGTCCGTTGCGTTCGATCACCAGCACCTTCTCAGGCGTTGCATCGAACTTTGCAGGTGTGCCCCTCGCAGCCGCCTACATCTTTACCCTGGGCCGCGTGGGGGTCATCACAGCACTGTTCGAGCTCATCGGGATCGACCTGTATAGGAGTGGGTTTAGCCTGTACTCTTTCCTGGGCCTGACGTTGGTCTATATGTACTTCCAAATCCCGTTGATGGTGCTGGTCATTCTGCCTGCGCTCGACGGGCTCAAACGTGAGTGGCGGGAGGCGGCCGAGAATCTGGGTGCGACCTCCGTTCAATACTGGCAGCACATAGCGCTTCCGGTGTTGATTCCTTCGATTCTGGGCACGATGATCCTGCTCTTCGGCAATGCCTTTGGCGCGCACGCCACCGCCTACGCCCTGACAGGCGGACTCTTCAACCTGGCTACCCTGCTCATCGGCCAGCAAATCTCGGGTGACGTTCTGCACAACCCCGGCCTCGGTTATGCGGTAGCCATGGGCATGGTGCTTATTATGGGCTTCTCTATCTTGATCTACTCGATCCTCCAGCGTCGTTCGGAAAGGTGGCTGAGATGACAATCTCCACAGCTCCTGCCCCGCTGACGGCTAAGACCTCCACGGCCGCCAAGACCCAGGGAAGCAAGAACCGATTTTGGTCCTGGGTGATCTATCTCGTAGGTGCTCTCTACTTCCTGGTGCCACTCGCCGCCACCTTTTACTGGTCATTGCGGGCAGAGAAAGGCACGCTGGGCTTCGAAGCCTACAGGAGGCTGTTCGCCGACGCCAACTTCCTGCCATCTTTTAGCGAATCGATGGTCAACGCCGTGGCAGCGATCGTGATCAGTCTGCTAATCATCGTTCCTACCGCGTACTGGGTCACGCTGCGGCTGCCAAAACTGCGGCCGGTCGTCGAATTCATCACTCTGCTCCCGTTCGTGATCCCGGCGGTCGTGCTTGCCCTGGCATTAATCCGTCTCTACAGCCGGCCGCCACTGCTGTTGACCGCCACCTACGAAAGCTCGCGGATACTCCTGGTTTGCGTGTATGCCGCCATATCGTTCCCGTATATGTTCAGGGCTGTGGACAACGGACTGCGAGCAATGGACGTCCGTGCGCTGACCGAGGCAGCCCAGAGCCTGGGAGCGGGATGGCCCACCATCCTCTTCCGAGTCATCTTCCCGAACCTGCGAGTGGCTCTGCTCTCGGGCGCCCTACTAACCTTCGCCATCGTCATCGGTGAGCTGACCATTGCGCTCTTTATGGCGCAACGCACCCTCGGACCCTATATGGCAAACCTTACCCGCAGCAAAGTCTATGAGCCATCCGCGATGGCGATTGTGTCCTTCGCGATCACCTGGGCCGCGATGGGTATCATCCAGCTGATCGGGCGAGGTCAACAGGGACAAATTGCGGGCGGTCACTAATCTATAAAGCGAGCAACGTCATGGCTTATTTAACTCTTTCAAACATCACAAAGCAGTTCGGAGACTCCTACGCCGTTCAGAACTTTAATCTCGATGTGGAGAAGGGCGAATTCGTTTCTTTCCTTGGACCCTCGGGATGTGGAAAGACAACCACATTGCGAATGGTGGCAGGGTTCGAAACTCCGACGGATGGCAGCATCACACTGGAGGGCGCGGATATTACAGACAAGGCGCCCAATAAGCGCAACATGGGAATGATCTTTCAATCCTATGCGCTTTTCCCCAATATGACCGTTGCCCAGAATATCGGCTTCGGTCTACGCGTGCGCGGGGAAAAAGACGCAGCTATCAAGGATCGAGTCAGGGAGATGCTGGCAATCATCCACTTGGAACAGCGAGGCGATAGCTATCCTTATCAGTTGTCAGGTGGGCAACAACAACGCGTGGCGCTCGCCCGTGCTCTGGCGATCCGCCCGCAGGTACTCTTATTGGATGAGCCGCTCTCCGCTCTGGATGCGAAGATTCGCGTTTCACTGAGAGCAGAGATCCGCAGTATTCAGCAACGCCTGGGAATCACGAGCATCTATGTGACCCACGACCAGGAAGAGGCGCTCTCTCTTTCCGACCGGATCGTTGTGATGAACCTGGGGATGATCGAGCAAATCGGGAATCCTTTTCAAATCTACAACTTCCCCGAGACGCCGTTTGTTGCCAATTTTGTGGGCTCGTTGAATACGGCGATGGCGGAAGTGATCGATCCTGCCAAAGGGCTTCTGAGTGTGGACGGCATACAGCTTAGTTCTGCAGCCAACATGAATGACTTGAAGAAAGGTGACAAGATCCAGATCGCGATCCGCCCGGAGAGGTTCAGCTTTGCCTCTGAAGCCAAGAAGGCAAATGTCGTCGATTGCCAGATCGAGAATATCACCTTCCTTGGTTCGGTTGTCCGGGTTCATATGCTGATCGGCCAGACCAGGTTTAGTATGGATACCTTTAATTATCCTTCCCTGGAACTTCCCAGGATTGGCGATAGAAATCAGGTGACCTGTTCAAGAGAAGCCGTGCTGATTTTGGGAATCCCCGCACAAATCCAGGCAGACCTGACGCAGCAGAAAGTAATTTGAATCGCTTTCTCGATCGCACTACGTGCATTCATACAAGCTGCGCTGAATTGTCACACCTGGCGGTGCCAGGGAATCCAGCGCAGCTTCTCTATTTAACTCACGGCAACCTGTAAGCCTTCCGGCACTTCCATATCTGCTGAGATCAAGTCAGTGAAATGGGAACGAATACGAGACTCCACCTCGGGGGAAAAGAGGGTGGAGCTTTCTTTTGCCAGAATCTCGCGCACACGCACCATCGCACGCGCGTGAATGTCGAGGGCGCCCTTCTTTGTCCATTGGCTGCGAGTGTCGCGATCTGACAGCTTGGTGAGCAGCCCGGCAGTCTTCATGCGCTTGATCGTGTGAGGCTCCACAATATACGAGCCGCCCGGACCGATCTTCTTAATCACATCCAGCGCCAGGTTTTCCTCGCTGAACTCGAGTCCTCGCTTCATGCGCTTGAGCATCTGGGCGATCTCATCATCGATGACTGCCTTGGCAAAATCGAACGTCTTCAACGCTTCCACCAGTCCGCCCATATTCATCATATCCATTCCCGCCAGGAGCCCCGCCATGGTAGATAGACCTGTCTCATAGCCTGATTGCGCGTCGTTGATCTTCGAATTGGTAAGACCGACATAACCACCACACGGCACGTTATAGAAGTGAGCCATCTGCGCATGCGCCATGTGCAGCATTCCGCATTCGATGCCGCCTGAGGCGTATGCGCCCGTCCGCATGTCTGCGACCGTCGGCAGCGTAGCATAGATCAACTGCGTGCCCTCGCGCACCATCTGCATCAGCGTGGCAGCCGCCAGGAATTCGGCGTTGCCCTGTGCGAGCGTTCCAGCTAATGACATAGGCGACGTGAGCCCAGCATTCGGCACGATGGTTGGATACACAGGCAATCCCTGCTCGGCAAAGAACATCACCGCCTCAGTGGATAAATTATCCATCGTGAGAGGTGAAACGACCGGGCAATAGTGGTGGGTAATAAAAGGATGCTCGCGATATGCTTCTTCACTCCCTGCGATGAAATACCCTAATTGCAAAATGTCTCGGGCGTCTGGCAAATCTTTTGAAGTGATGCGGATGGGCTTCGCGCAATATTTCAATGCCGGATAAAGACGGGCTAGCGTAAATTGATTATCGGGTGCATCGTCTGCCAGCACGGAGACGGAAAACATGTCGTACGCAGGCAGCTCC
>JAICQC010000191.1 GCA_025938055.1 Anaerolineales bacterium
AGCGGCGAATAGACAGGGTAATAGCTATGGGATTCAAGCTCCGTCAACTGCTGGTAGCCGGTCCCATCGGCGTTGATCATGCAAAGCTGGTTGTAATCTCCCCTAGTGCAGGTAAAGATCAGGCGTCCGATATGCTCCCTGGTCGGCTGGGGAAGAGGTGTGAGGCTGGGCAGCGGGGTTGGCAACGGCCTGTCCGAAACATTTAAGCTGGAAATATTGATCGGGTTGGAAGGGATCAGGATACATAAGGCAATAACAGCGACCACCAGGAGCAGCCCAAGCGGCAGGCGAAAGCTACGCGTGCGCGTTTGGCTGCGACGGGAAAAAATACGTCGTTTGTTATACATGGGAGATTAATTTTACATCAGACCAGGACTGAGTCGCCTCAACCGTCCATACGGCGGTACGCCCTGTCTACCCGGAGCGATAGCGGCGTTCTGCAAGGGGCCACATGATTTTATGCAGAGGCAACCCGCGATACCACGGGCGGATGCGGCTCGAGAGATCACGCGACCCGGCAAAGTGGCGGATCAGTAGCGTATAGGCGCGGTTTCCCACCCGGTCGTAGAACATCCGGTTAATGATCGAAGCGCGCACGAGCGGATGGATCTCACATCCAACCAGGTGAGCGTAGTCCAATCCCTCGTGGAGGGCGCGCGCAGCCAGATGTCCCGAATGGATCGCGTGACGGATGCCGAAACCCCACAGGAAATCCTGAAGCCCGGCTGCTTCTCCCACTGTAATGAGGCTCGAGGCGGGCTGCCAGAATGCGCCGACCAGCCCGCCAAACCCGGATGTCTGCCGGATGTCCTGCATATCGAGGGATTTATGACGCTGAAATACCTGTAGGCAGTACTCAAGATACCCTCGCGCCTGCTTGAAATTACGCGTCAGGACGACAGACAGCGTCGCGAAGCCATCCACGATGACCAAATACGCATACGCTTTGGGAGCCGCCAGCGTGTCCACCAGACCGGCGACAAGATCCGGGTGGGAAGTTCGGAAGGTGATGCCTGTGCCCAGAAAGAAACCCGCCGAACGCGCACCTGCCGCCCAGATGTCCACCTCATCCTGCGTGCCAGCCCGGTTGTAGTGGATGGTCACACCATGCGCAAGCGCCTGCTCCTTGAGAGCCTGTTCTATGGAACCCTTTTCAACCCCGCGTTTGAGCAGATAGAAAAAAGGTCGCTGCAGCTCCACCTTGTAGCAGTCTCCTTTTGGATCGTAAACTTCAAACCATAACGGCGCGCGATTCTCGAAGGACGGCTCGATGCCCCATTGCGCCAGACACGCCAGAAAATCCTCCTGAGTGGTCCAATTCTCGATTGCATCCCAGTCTGCATGACGGGTCTGACCGCTCTCCCTGTTCCGTTCAAAAACTTCGACCCGGTGACCCCTCTGCGCCAGGCAAATCGCCGCGCTCAACCCCGATAGCCCGGCACCGGCAATTCGAATAGAGTCGGTTTTCATTGGAAGAGATTCGTTTACTTCGCTGAAGTGACAGCGGACTCTTCCAGGCGTTCCACCAGCGCCTGCACCAGTTCACGGCAGAAATCGGGGATATCCGCCACCACGCGTCCCCAGACCAGGTTTCCCTCGCGGAAGGCAGGTTCATCCGTCCAACTTCCACCGGCGTTGAGGATGTCATCTTTGATTCCCAGCGAACCAGTCGCGCGGCGGTCCTTCATGATGCCCGCAGAAATGGCGACCAGCCCGCCGTGGCAGATGATGCCGATCATCCTGCCTTTTGAGTCCATTTCGCGCACCAGCTCCTTGACAGCAGAATGACGACGCAGCTTGTCCGGCGCCCAGCCGCCGGGAATGATGAGGGCAAAGAGCTCCTCGGCATCCAGCGAATCGATGTTCGTATCGGGTGTGATCTCCAGTCCATGTTTGCCATGTACCGGCTTGAGGTCGAGCGCAGCCGTCAACACCTCGGCGCCCTCCTCCTGCAAACGCATCAATGGCACGTAATATTCCAGGTCTTCCACCTCTTTAGCAACCAGGATGGCGATTTTCTTCCCTTGTAAACGCATGGGATTATCCTTTCTATAAAAAAACAATCAGCTTTCCATAGGATACACTAACAGAGCCTCTGAATGCAAGACCCCTTAGACGACGGCGACCTGTTCGGCTACAATATCCTTTGTGAACAAAAATAGTCTCTTCGGGTCCCTTTGTGGCCATTGTGGTGGATAAGAAATGCCAGCCATCGAAGTCAGCAATCTCCAAAAAACCTTCCAGACCAAACGCAAAGCCGCAGGGATGAGCGGCTCCATGCGCGCACTGTTCAAGCCTGAATATAGCTCCGTCGAAGCCGTGCGCAGGCTTACCTTCCAGATGGATTCCGGCGAGTTGCTCGGCTTTATCGGTCCTAACGGCGCAGGAAAATCCACCACCATCAAAATGCTAACGGGAATCCTGCACCCCACAGGCGGCGAGGCGAAAGTGCTGGGTTATGTCCCCTGGAAGGAGCGGCAGCAGCTCGCCTATCATATTGGCACGGTCTTCGGGCAGCGCCCGCAGCTTTGGTATCACCTCCCCGCCATCGACACGTTCACCCTGTTTGGCAAGATCTACGAGATGGACGACCGCGACACGCAGATGCGCATTGGGAAGATCGCCGAAGCGTTCGAGATTCAGGATCTGCTCGAGACGCCCGTGCGGAAGCTCTCGCTCGGCCAGCGGATGAGGTGCGAGGTGGCGGCTTCGCTCCTGCACCGCCCGAAGCTGATTCTGCTCGACGAACCATCCATCGGATTGGACGTGGTCGCGAAACAACATATCCGTGACGCGATCCGCGAGATGGCGCGGCTCGAGAACGTGGGCGTGCTTCTCACCTCCCATGATGCTGGCGATCTCGAAGCGTTATGCAAGCGCGTGATCATCGTCAACCACGGACAGATCGTCTATGAAGATAAGGTATCGAATCTCAAACGAAAATTCCTGACCTCGAAACTCGTCGAGGTGCGCTATGCCGAGGAATTGTCAAAGACATTCGACGTCGCTGGGACGGAAATGATCAAGGTGGGTCAATACGGAGTCAAACTTCGTTTCGATGCCCGCATGACTCCCGTCGAAAAAGTTCTCGCTCACCTCACCGAGGCGGGCAGCGTGGTGGATATCACAATCTCCGACCCGCCGCTGGAAGAGGTAATTGCGAAGATTTATCAGACGCAAGACTCGCGCTGAGCGGAGTGAGGAGCGTACGTGGCGACGAGCGCAGTCGAAGCGCTGTACCCATGTAACCATGCGCTTCGACTACGAGACAGAAGAACACTGCCCATCCGCTCAGCGCGAGGGCTTTGGCTACACGTAATTTCTCCGGCAAAGATTAGAGATCTTGATAACTGCATTACAAAAAAGAGGGGGAAGAAATTTTCGGTTTATAATCAGTGTCTGTCCCATGCAAGCGTGGGACAATCCCCAAAACATTGTATCCACCCTACAATTTATACCCCTTTAGAGAGAGCATACCATGTTATCTTATCCCACCGCCCCGAAACGTCCCTACGAAATTACCCAGCATGGGTATACACGCATTGATAATTATTATTGGATGCGTGACCGTTCCGACCCGGAGGTACTTAAGTACCTACACGCAGAAAATGACTACCTTGAAGAGATTATGGGTCATACCAAGTCCCTGCAGGAGACGCTTTATGCCGAGATGAAGGCACGCATCAAGGAAACGGATGCTACCGTCCCTGAGAAACGAGGCGAATACTTCTACTATTCGCGTACTGAAGAGGGCAAGCAATATCCCATTTATTGCCGCAAAAAAGGCTCGCTCAACAACTCTGAGGAGATTCTGCTCGATCAGAACGACCTGGCGGAAGGGAAATCCTTCTGCAGTGTCGGCGCACTGACCGTCAGCCCGGACGGGAATAAACTCGCCTATTCGGTGGATATCGACGGCGGCGAGGTCTACACCGTTTATATTAAGGATCTGGCATCGGGCACGCTTTACCCCGAGTTCATTGTCAATACCTACAGCAGTGTATATTTCCATACCGGCGTGGAATGGGCGAATGACAGCCAGACCCTGTTCTACATCACCCAGGATGCTTCGGAACGACCCTACAAGGTATTCCGCCATACGCTGGGCACGGACCCGGAACAGGATACGCTCATCTTCCATGAAGAGGATGAGTCTTATTTTCTTTTTATTCACAAGAGCCGCGATCAGAAATTCATTTTTACCAACCATCACAGCACGCCTACGACCGAAATGCGATTTCTCTACGCCGATGAACCGAATGGCGAATTAAAGGTTTTGTCGCCGCGCAGGGAGGGTGTGGAATATCTTGCCGCTCATCACGAGGGGTATTTTTATATCGTTACGAATCACCAGGCAGAAAATTTTCGGCTGATGAAAACGAGCGTGGATGAATCAGCAATCGAGCACTGGCAGGAGCTCATCCCCCACCGCGAGGACGTTCTCATCGATTACATCGATACCTTCAAGGGTTATCTCGTGCTGTATGAACGCAGGAACGGACTGCGCCAGATCCGCATCAGCACGTTCGGTACGATGACGAGTGTACGCTATATCGAATTTCCAGAACCGGCATACAATGTTGACGTGGAAATGAATCCCGATTTCGATACGAATACTCTGCGATTCACGTATTCATCGCCGGTGACGCCGCACTCGCTGATCGACTACCACATGGACACCGCGCAATGGGAGCTGGTCAAACAGGACATCCCGGATGGATACGACCCGTCACCCTACATCACAGAGCGCATCCATGCCACTGCGCCGGACGGGAAACTGATCCCGATGTCGATCGTGTACAAGAGGGATTTGAAGCGGGATGGGAACAATCCCACTCTGTTGTATGGCTATGGCTCCTACGGTTCGGTGATCGATGCTGATTTCAATTCAGACCGGCTCAGCCTGCTGGACCGCGGTTTTGTCTTCGCCATCGGACACATCCGCGGCGGCTCAGACCTCGGGCGCGCCTGGTACGAGAGCGGCAGACTTTTAAATAAGATGAACTCGTTCACCGACTTTATCGCCTGCGCCGAGCATCTCATCCAGGAAGGGTTTACCTGCAATAAGAAGCTCGCCATTGCAGGAGGTTCTGCCGGTGGACTGCTCGTCAGCGCCTGTTTGACCATGCGCCCCGACCTCTTCCAGGCGGTCATCAACAAAGTCGCTTTCGTGGATGTGGTGACCACCATGAGTGACCCGACCATCCCGCTCACTGCGCTGGAGTGGGATGAGTGGGGCAACCCGCAGGTGCGCGAGCATTTTGAATATATGCTGTCGTATTCTCCGTACGATAACGTCCGCCCAACAGCGTACCCGCACATGCTCATCACCACCGGGCTTAACGATCCGCGCGTGGCATACTGGGAACCCGCCAAGTTCGCAGCCAAGCTGCGCGAGTTGAAAACGGACAATAACCTGCTGCTGCTGCATACAAACTACCAGGCGGGGCACGCGGGCGCCTCCGGGCGATACGACCACCTAAAGGAAGTCGCCATTGATTATGCCTTCCTGATCGACCGGTTGTGCACGGTTCAATCTCCTCTTGAAATTGACGGTATGGAGGGTATATAATCTCGACAACGTTTATTGCATAATAAGAGAGGTGATATGGACCGTTATCTTGTTGAATCACCGCATGAGGCTGAAGACTGCGACGCCATAATCAAAGAGATCCATGCCGCAGGGTATTTACATCATTTCGAATGGGGATGTCACGATGGAGAGCACTGCGGTTGGGCGATCATCGAGACGGATAACCGGGAACACGCCAAACAGATCATCCCCTGGAGGATACGCAACAAGGCACGCATCGTGAAACTGGAAACCTTTGGGACAGGCACCAAAGTGCACTCGAAGAAACCAGATGCTTAATAATGAAAGCGGCGCAGCCCGTAAGAGCTGCGCCGCTTTTTGATTTCAGGGTCCTTCCATTAAACTGGTTGTTGCGCTGGAGCAGCCTGCTCCGTCTTTGCGGCAGAGACAATCTCTTCCAGCATTTTGGTCGTCATGGATTTCGGGCGTTCGATCGGCTGCCCCAGGGCACGCGCCCAAACATAATTCGCTGTCACGCCCAGAGCGCGCCCCACGCCAAACAGTACAGTATAGAATTCAAACTCACGCACACCATAGTAGTATTGCAGCGTGCCGCTGATCGCATCCACGTTCGGCGCGGGATTCTTGGCTTTGCCCTGTTCCTTCAAGACCTGAGGCACTACATCCAGGACCATATCCGCAAGGCGCAGAAGTTCGTCATCGGGGAAGCGCTTCTTGGCGAATTCCATTTGCGTCACAAACCGGGGGTCGATGACCCGCAAGACACCATGCCCATACCCCGGGATGACATGACCGCTGTTCAATGTGTCCCAGGCGTATTTGTATAAGTCATCGCGCGAAGGGACTCCGCCAAACTTTTTGCGGAGATCCAACAACCAGGAAAGGCTCTCCTGATTTGCAAGACCATGCAGGGGTCCCGCCAGAGCATTCAGACCGCTGGAAAAGGAATAGTAGACATCGGAAAGAGTGGAACCGACCAGATGGGTTGCATGTGCCGAGGCATTTCCAGACTCATGATCGCTATGAATAATGAAATAGAGACGTATGAGATCGGCATATCCCTTTTTGTCCGCGACTTTCATCATGCGGGCGAAGTTCAAGCCGTAGTCCTGTTTGGGGTTGTATTTCGGTTTCTTGCTCTCCCCAAAATATTTCAAGCGATAGATATACGCGGCGATCACGGGCAATCTGGCTGTCAGGTTGAGGCTGTCCTCCAGAGCGGCTTCCCAGTACACATCCCTCTTCATGCTGTGATACTTTTGTGTAAAGACCGAGTCATTCTGAAGCGCCAGCACTGCCTGCGAAAGGAGGGTCATCGGGTGTGTCTCCTTCGGCATGGACTTGATCATCTTGAAGACGTACTCCGGGACAGTAGCACGCTTTGCCCATTCCGCTTCCACCTCGCTGGCTTGTTCTTTTGTAGGCACTTCACCGACCAGCAGCAAGTAATACAACCCACCCACAAGCGGTATCTTGCCGCCGCGCGCCCTGGGAAGTTTTTTGAGAACCTCCGGAATGGACATGCCGCGGAAGCGAATACCTTCCCCGGGGTCCACGTAGGAAATGTCGGTGAGCAAGGACTTGGTATCGCGCATCCCGCCGACCACTTCACTGATCGTCACCGTATCCACGACAACATCGGCATGTTCCCTTGCGAGCGCGCGAATCCGCTCGCGCCATTTGGGCAGTTGTTCAGAAATTTTCTCGTGCAGGATCATAACGATACTCCTTGTATTTTATTTGAAGCGCATAATTCAAGTTTATCAGCAAACAAGTCCAGACCTATAACGTCACCAGTTTTTTCAGCGCCTCGTGTGTTTCCTTGACGGCCGCAGCAGATGCATCGAACATTGCCTGCTCATCAGGGTCAAGCGTATATTCGATGATCTTTTCCATCCCGCTGCGTCCAAGCATCACAGGCACGCCGAAGAACATATCATCCAAACCGTATTCTCCCTGCATGTACGCCGCGCAGGGCACGATCAGATGTTTGTTCTTGAGGATCGCTTCCGCCATTTGCGCGCAGGCAGCGGAAGGCGCATAAAAAGCGGACCCTGTCTTTAATAGATTAACGATCTCACCACCGCCTTTGCGCGTGCGAGCCACAACGGCATCCAATCTGTCGGCAGGGAGATAGTCCCTCAACGGGATCCCTGCAATATTCGAATGACGCGTGAGCGGAACCATCTCATCGCCGTGCCCACCCAGGACGTAGCAGTCGATGTTTTCCACACTGACGCCCGTCTCCATGGCGACGAAGGCGCGCATGCGCGCCGAATCCAGAATCCCAGCCTGCCCCACCACTCGTTCGCGCGGCAGACCTGTCTTCTTCAGGGTGAGATACGCCATCGTGTCGAGGGGATTAGTCAGCACAATGAAAATGGCATCGGGGGAATGGGCAAGGGTCTCCGTGGCAGCCTTCCCTACGATCTCAGCATTTGCAGATAACAAATCATCACGGCTCATTCCCGGCTTGCGAGGCAAGCCTGCCGTGATGATGATAATATCGGAACCTTTGGTCGCGGCGTATTCATTTGCACCGACGATCTCTACATCCTTGCCGATGATGGGCATTGCCTCGAACATGTCGAGCGCCTTGCCCTGGGGCATCCCCTCCACGACGTCCACCAGCACCAGGTCGGCAAGTTCGCGTTCGGCGAGCCAGTGAGCGGTGGTCGAGCCGGTCATGCCTGCGCCAATGATCGAGATTTTGTTCATGACTCCTCCAAAAATATGCGTAGCAAAATTTTATCTGAATCCTGTTTGACAAAAAAGTACATTTTGTCACTTTTTATATTACCAGATTTGGCTACAGAGTACCGCATAGTTTACTTACTTGACAATGAGCTTTCAGCTTGCACTTCCATACATCCCCACACCGCAAAGGTGGCCGCGATGACCGAACTCATAGTGGTCAACGACGACACCACACGCGACGACCTAGTGGCTGCCCTCGGATACCTGAACGACACAGCCAAAGCAATGAGGCGCAAGGGCTACACCGGCACCGCATCCGAGGCGTACGCACGGCAGCACCAACGCATCGACGCCCTGCTGACTGAGCTCGTAGGCAAGTGACAT
>JAICQC010000525.1 GCA_025938055.1 Anaerolineales bacterium
ACTTCGACACCCGCCTCGAAAACCGCGCCTTCCACGCATCCCCCGCTGACTGAGCCTGTGATCTTTCCGTCGGGCGTGAGCGCCATTTTTGCTCCAGCGCGACGCGGTGCAGACCCCCATGTCTGAACGACGGTCGCGACCGCGATTGATTTATTCTCTGCGCGCCAATTGTCGAGGTCAGAGAGGATATCACGCATGATTGCCTCCCTGCAACCGGTGATTAATGCCAGCCAGAGGTACTACCCAGGACACACAGCTTTGAAATCTAATTCGGGGAAGCAGGGGATACATTCTCAGTCTCGATTTTTTGGCGTACCTGTTCATAGAACTGGCTTGCCAGCTTTTGCGAAACAGGCACCATAAGCCGTGCCGCGAGGCTCGCCAGTTGTCCTGAAACGTTCACATCTGCCGTCCAGTGGACATTCGTAGATCCGTCGGGACCATCGCTGAGATGCATCTGGCTGACAGCGTCTGCAACACTACCGGTCGCGGCGCCATGAGCTTTTAGCTTTGCAAAATTTGGTTCGTCAAGTTCAACGATTTCCACTTCCCCGCTGAAGCGAGCTTTGACCGCGCCAAACCCCACCGAGACCACCCCACGATAGCGTTTCAGGGGTTCGATCATTTCGATCTTTTCGACGCCGGGCGCGCACTGGCCGATCTGGTTGGGATCGGTCATAAAGTCCCAGACCCGTTTCCTTGGTGCACGGATTGTCACATCACCTTTTAGTTGCATCCTATTTTCCTTGATGAGAATATCAATATTTCAAAGTTCACACGGGGACGACTTGACGGGTATGAGCGAGAATGTCCATACCTGCCCCATCTGAGTTGAGCGGAACGAGAGCAGCGCTATTGTATAAAATTGCCCTGAAAAAGTCAATTTTAGGAAAGTGTTCATAATGTTGCGCACACACTTTTGCCCGCAAGTGAGGAAATCAGGCATTCCTCCTCCCCACGATCAGATGGAATTTCGCCGGTTCCCGCCTGCGTAATAAAGCGGCGCCCAGAGGATGCAGCATCCAGCGGAAGCCATAGAACGGGGTGATGATTTTCCACTTGAGATTCAAGTCTCGAGCCAATTCCTTCAGCCTCGTATACGTCAGAAAATTCTCGCTTTGCAAATTATCTGAGGCAAAACCATAATTTTGTTTGAACTCTGTCTCGCGCTCCGCAACCATTTTTTCCCCAGAGGTGCTGCGTCGATAGACCGGCGAATCCATGATGATGATAAGCCCTTTAGTGGAAAGTACCCGCAATGCTTCTTTGAGGGTCTCCACATAATTTTCGGAGTAATGAAACGAAGCGTTAAAGATCAACGCGTCGGCAAATCTGTCCATGACCGGAAGATGATTGAATTCCGCCTGCACGGGAGTAAAGCTGTGCTCGTAATGCTTCCACGCTCCCAGCCCGTCCTGTTCATTGACCGAAAGGTCCACAGCAATGACCCGGTCACCCTGCGCGGCAAGGCGGTTGGAGAGCCAGCCGTTTCCCGCGCCAAGGTCGAGAATCTTCAGGGAACGCTCAAGCGGGTTTTGAAGCCTGGTCAACACTTTTACAAGGGCTTTATAACTGCGAGCGCGAATGAGCCAGTCCCGCCGGTGGTGACCATTCAGGTCTTTGAAAGGCAGCGCGCGGTAATAGTTGGCAGAGTTGCTACCACGCCCCTCGGACTGGCGAATCGCTTCGTAGTCCCTGAGGAAATGAGCGTAGTGGGCTTCGGTCTCTGGCAGCAGGAAGCGCCAGATGCCGTCTACCTTCCAGAACTCCAATCCATCCTGTGGGCAGGTAAATCTGTCCGGGGTTGTCCGTTCCAGTTGGGTCCGGCAGCGCGGGCAAATGAACAGGTTCTGTCTCATACCCGGCTCAACACCTCGATCGCCGCGGCATAGACGATGTCGAGGGAATGCATGATGCCATCGAGGCGCTCCGGGGTTTGCCAGCGAAGCGAGGCGAGGCTGTCCATCCCGATGACAACTGAGGCTGTCTGCAACCCGCGCACCTTTCCCACTGTGAACAGCCCCGCCGATTCCATCTCGACCGTTTTCACATCCTCTGCCTGATATTGAATGACCTCTTCGCGTGTCTCTCGATAGGGCGCATCCGTCGTCCAGGTTGTGCCGACAATACAGCCCGCACCGCGCGCTCGAATCGCCTCCACAAGTTCATGGACCAGGCTGGCATTTGCATCCACATATTTTGCAGCCGGCAGATAATGGTGTGAGGCGCCCTCGTCGCGGATGGCGCGGTTGCAAACAACAATATCTCCAGGCTTGATGTCCGATTGCAGCGCGCCGCCCCATGTCATCAGAATCATTTTCTTTGCGCCCATCACAGCAAGTTCCTCTGCCAGTTCCATCACCATCGGTGAGCCGCCCCCAAAGCTGGTCAGGACTGCCACTTTACCCTTTGTCTTCTTCACAGCATACACATCCGCATTCATCGCGCCGGCGCGTTCCACCGGGATGCGCCAGCGCATGCGGTGAGGCAGCCCACGCTCCAGGCAAAACAACACGCCCTCCGGTTTGACTTTCGGCATGCGCCCCAGCCGCGCCCGATAAGCAACAAGCTCGTCTGCAGTTAAGAGTGACTCAAGATTGTGCTTGTCAGGGTAATTGGGAAAGCTCAAGCCTGTCTCCTGCGCATCGTCAAGATATAAAAATCCCCCCAGCCATGCCAGGGCCAGTGTGGTGAAAGTCTGTCATCGAGCCAGCTTAAGGCTCGATACAAACGCGGATGCCATTTCGCAAAGTTCTTGCTTTCAGCTGTTGGCGTGATGACCGATAATCCCTCCAGGGCAAGCAGCTCAAAGCCATCTCCAAACCATTGAATGGCCTGCCGCGGAGAGAAATAATAAACGTCAAAATTCAAGCCTTCGAGATTGGCACTCACATTGCCGC